>JAMLIB010000008.1 GCA_023954415.1 Trueperaceae bacterium | reverse complement strand
CCCCCCCCCCCCCCCCCCCCCCGGGGGGGGGGGGGCGGGGCCCCCCCGCCCCCCCCCCCCCCCCCCCCCCCCCCGCTACTCGACTCACTCGTCCTTGGCAGAGGTATGGGGGCCGGTGGCTTGTGCGCGCGAGGCTAGTGGGCGGCCGCGGATGCGAACGTCAGTCCTCGTCGAGGATGGTTTGTGCGCGAGGCTAGTGGCCTGACTCCTCAGCTTGGTGTTGAGCCTAGCGGCGTCCTGCTGTTCACGAAGGCCCTCAGGACCCCGTCCAGGCGTTCCAGCCCGGCCGGGGTGGCGCGTAGGCGGCCGCCGGCCAGTTCCAGCAAGCCGTGGCGCGTCACGTCGCGCAGCCAGGCCGGGGCCACGTCGGCCAGCTTGGTGCCCAGCCGGCCCTCGAGCGGTGCGAGGTCGACGCCAGCGCGGGTGCGCAGGCCCGTCAGCAGGCGCTCCAGCAGGTAGTCGTCCGCGCTCAGCGTCTCGGCTTCCGGCGCCTCGCCCGCGAGCCACGCCTTGATGGGCGGGTTCTTGTAGCGGGTGCCGAACTCGCCGCCTACCGGCAGGTACGCGGACGCCGACGGTCCTATGCCCAGGTACGGTTCGCCGCGCCAGTAGGTCAGGTTGTGCAGTGACTCCTCGCCGGGGGCGGCGAAGTTGCTCACCTCGTAGCGCCGGAGGCCGTACTCGGCCAGGACGTCGCCGGCCAGCTCGAAGGCGTCCGCGTCCGCATCCGGGTCGATCCTGACGCCGCGGCGCGCGAACGGCGTGCCCGGCTCGACCGTCAGGCTGTACACGCTGACGTGGCGCGCGCCGAGGTCGGCCACCCGGCGGAGGTCCGCCGCGAGGTCCTGGCCTGGCACGGCCATGATGACGTCGACGTTCGGCCGGAGGCCCGCCTTCAGGGCGAGCGCGACGGCCTCGAGCCCCGCCGCGGCGTCGTGAACGCGGCCGAGGTAGCGCAACGTGGCGTCGTCCGCCGACTGCAGGCCGATCGAGAGGCGCGTGACGCCCAGCTCGCGGAAGGCGGCGAGGCGCGCCTCGCCGAACGTTAGGGGGTCGGCCTCGAGCGTCGTCTCCGCCCGGCCGGCGCCGGCGCCCCAGCCGCGGCGCAGCGCCGCGAACACGCGCGTCAGCTCGGCGTCGGTGAGGTGTGACGGCGTGCCGCCGCCCAGGTAGACGGTCTCCGGGCTCTCGGGGAAGGCGGCCGCGACGGCGGCGGCCTCCGCCTCGAGGCGCTCGACGTAGCGGGCCACCAGCCCCTCATTGCGCAGCATCTTGTGGAAGTCGCAGTACGGGCAGATGCTCGGGCAGAACGGGACGTGCACGTAGAGGGCTGGCGCGGCCACGAGCCAAGGCTACGCCACTTCGGCGCGCGGCTCACAAAGGAGTGGGCGGCGCGACCGTCGCGCCGCCCACCATTGGGCCTAGCCCCTGAGGGCCGGAACCCGGCTCAGTTCGTGGGGAGCTGAGAGAGCTGGTCGTCGAGGATCAGGTTCGCCTCGCCGTTGAGGAGCTGCAACGCTTCGGTGACGTCGTCACCGTCGGTGATGGCCGCCATCGCGGAGTTGATGCTCTCGCGCACCGGGTCGTAGCCGGGCACGTTGGGCTCGGCGATGCCGTACGGCAGGAGCTCGAAGGCGCTCTTGAAAGGGGGCAGCGAGTCGAAGAACTCGCCGAGGCCCGCGGCCACGCTCTGGCGGACGGGGAAGTACTGGCTCGCGATGGCCCACTCGGTCTGGGCTTCCGTGCCCGTGTAGTACTTGAGGAACAGCCAGGCGGCGAGGGTGGACTCGGCGCTGTGCCCGGCGGGCAGGCTCACGGAGGCGCCGTAGATGTTCATGACGGGCTCGGCCGTGGTGTGGGGGATGGCGGCGACGTTCCAGTCGAAGCCGGCGCCCGAGTCGATGGCCGTCTGGTAGAACGGCAGGCCCGAGCTGGAGGAGACGGCGAAGAGCAGGCGGCCGTTGCCGAAGTCGGTCTGGTCGCCGTACGCCTCGCTGACCATGGTGGCGCAGCCCTTCTCGAACATGCCCTGGATCCAGGTCATGGCTGCGACGGCCGCGTCGGAGTCGAGCGTGTAGCGGTTCTCGGCCGCGTCGTACACGTTGCCGCCGAAGGCGAAGGTGAAGGAGGCGAAGCGGCTCGCATCGATGGAGAGCTCGTAGCCGAACGGCGTGCCCGAGACGGTGGCGCCAGAGAACGGCGTCTGCGAAGCGGCGCAGGCCGCGGCCTCGAACTGCTCGGGCGTGGTGGGCGGGCCGTCGAAGTCGATCAGACCGGCGCTACGGAGCTCCTTGAGCCAGTCGGCGTTGTAGTACAGCACTTCCATGGAGCGGTTGGGGGCGAGGCCGAGGCGCTTGCCGCCGAAGCTCGGGAAGACGTCGGAGCTCCAGAAGCCGGGGAAGAAGTCGGCCTGGTCCTCGGCCGAGATGCCCCACTTCGCCGAGTCGACGAGGGGGTTCATGTCGACGAGCCCGTCGACGAGCTCGTACGTGGCGGCCTGGTTCTGGTACGCGACGACGATGTTGGGCGTGTCGGACGTGCCGAGCAGCGCCACCATCTTCTGGTAGATGTCGTTGTAGCCGCCCTGGTACTCGGCGACGACCGTGATGCCGTAAGGGTTGGTGGCGTTGAACTCCGCGACGATCTCCTGGAGGGCCGTCTCCCGCTCGCGCGTGTGCTGGTGCCAGAACGTGACGGTCTGGCCGCTCGGGTCGACGTCGTCCCAGTCCTGCGCGAACGCCGGGACAGCGAGCATCAACGCTAACAGGACCCCCAGTAGTGGCGTGACTCTTCTCATGCACGACTCCTTTCGACGGCGGGCAGCAGACCCGCGCTACGTCATCAAGCGTAGCGCGCCGGCCCGGTGCCGTCACCATTACCGAGGACGGTCATGGTCACGTAAGCTTCACCATTCGAGAGCTCGAGGCGGCCCCGGCCAGGTGTTACTCCGTGGTCTGCGCCGGCGGGCAGCGGATGCCTGCGCGGCGGCCGTGAGCCTCACCCCTTGAGCCCGGAGGTGGCGATGCCTTCCGTGAACTGCTTCTGGGTGAAGAAGTAGACCACGAGGACGGGGATGACGGTGATGACGGTGCCGGCCATCAGGAGCTGCGTCTCCGGGCCGGCCTCGGAGATGAAGGTGTACAGGCCGACGCCGAGGGGGCGCCACCTGGGGGTCGTCGTGACGAGCAGCGGCCACAAGAACTCGTTCCAGGTCGAGACGAACGTCAGGAGCGTGGCCGTCATCATGACGGGCTTGCTCATCGGGATGACGACGGCGGTCAGGAAGCGCAGGTGGCCCGCACCGTCGATCCTGGCGGCGTCGTAGAGCTCGCCCGGGATGCCGACGAAGAACTGCCTCAGCAGGAAGATGGTGAACGCCGTCGCCATGAACGGCACCGTGAGGGCCGGCAGCGAGTTCATCCACGAGCCCCAAGGGACGATCTGGCCCCTGATCAGGAGCAGGTTGGGGATGAACGTGACGGTGCCGGGGATCATCAGCGTGGCGAGCAGCACCGTGAAGATCAGCTCGCGGCCGGGGAAGCGGATGCGCGCGAAGGCGTAGCCGGCGAGGGTGCACGTGACCAGCACGCCGAGGATCACGATGGCGGTGATGATCACGCTGTTGCGGAAGTAGAGCGCGAAGTTGGACTCGCTCCACGCCACCTCGTAGTTGACCCATTGCGGCGCGGCCGGCAGGAGAACGCGGTTGATGGTCTCCCCGAGCGTCATCAGCGATGTCGAGACCATGTAGAAGAAGGGTGTGATGCTGATGACCGCCCCCACTACGAGCAGGAAGTAGATGGGGATGTGCGAGAGCTCGAAGTGGTAGGGCTGCCGCAAGCTGGTGGGCCGCACGACGCGCTCGACCCCGCCGATCACCTGGGTGGCGGGCGCGGCCTCGCCCTTGCGGCCCTTCCGACGCTCAGCCACCCAGCGCCCTCCTGCCGAACAGCCGGTTCTGCAGCAGGGTGAGCAGCAGGATGATCACGAACAGGATCACGGACTGGGCAGCGGCCAAGCTGAAGTTGTTGTTCTTGTAGAAGGTGTCGAAGATGACGATGCTGGCCGTATCGACGGCGTCGCGCGTGGCGCGCTCGCGCATGACGTAGACGTGCGTGAACGCCTGGAACGTGCCGATGAACCCGAGCACCGTCAGGTAGAAGGTCACGGGCGAGAGGAGCGGCACGGTGATGAAGCGGAACTGCTGCACGCGGTTCGCGCCGTCGATGGCCGCGGCGTCGTAGAGCTCCTTGGAGATGCCGCCGAGGCCGGCCAGGAAGATCACCGCGTTGTAGCCGACGAAGGTCCAGATGCCGAAGATGATGATGGTGACGAGGGCGAGCGACGGACCCGCCCAGAAGCCGCTCCAGTCGGCGTTGGGGAAGAGGTTGCCGAACAGGAGCTGCGTCACGGGCTTCGTCTCGAACAGCCACCGCTGCGGCGCGATGCCGAACCAGTCGAGGATCTGGTTGGCCAGGCGCTCCTCGCGCGGGCTGAACAGGCTGCGGAAGATGGCGGCGCCCGCAACGGACGGCGTGATGTACGGCAGGAAGTAGATCATGCGGAAGAGCTCCTGGCCCCGGATGCGCTGGAACAGGAGGGTGGCGAGGACCAGCGCGAGGACGATCTGGATGGGTACGGAGCCGAAGCCGTAGTACACGGTGCGCACGAGGCCCTTCAGGTAGACCTTGCTGCCCGCGTCCATCATGAGGCGCCAGCCGAGCGCCATGAACACCCCCGCGCCGAGCAGCACCACCGCGCCCACGATCCTGGCGGCCTGCGGCGCCCTGGCGCGCTCCCCCTTGAACGCGTCCGTCCACAGCCAGTGCGCGACGATGATGAGCACGATCCCGCCGAAGAAGGCGAGCGCGCCCCACCAGTCGCCGAGGGTGGCCTCGTAGTTGCGCAGGCCGATGAAATCGCCCTTGCGCACGCGCCAGTTGTGCAGGCTCATGTAGACGGAGTAACCGATCGGGAAGAGCCCGAAGACGGCGATGAGCAGCGTGGCCGGGAGGATGAAGAGGTACGCCGTGAGCCAGTCGAGCCGTTCCTGGCGCGACGGACCCCGCCGGACGGAACGGTTGTCGTTGCCGGCCGTCACGAGCTTCACGCCCCAACTATAGCCGAGACCCGTCGGCGGCTGCTGCCCCGCCTGGTCGCCTTGTTAGCATGGGCCGATGCCGGCGTCGCGTTACTTCCTGGAAGTGCCGGCCGGCACCGAGGTGGTGGCGCGCGCCGAGCTCCAGCGCCTCGGCGCCAAGCGCCTCGCCGAGTTCCCCGGCGGCTTCCGCCTGGTGCAGGACGCCGACTTGGCCAAGGCGCTGCGCGCCCGTACCCTCGCCGCCGCGTACCTGTCCATGACCTTCCCCGTGCCGCGCCCGAAGGCGCTTCTCGGCGACGCGAGCTTCAGGGCCCTAGTCGCCGCCGTGAAGGGCGTCGCCGCGCGGGGCGAGTACGGCGGGTTGCGCTTCTCGGCGGCCGGCGCGGACTCGCCGACCATGACGCGCCTCGCGAGCTCACTTGCCGCCGCCGTCGGTCTCCCGTGGCGGCAGGACGACGGCGAGCTGCTCGTGCGGTTGCGCCCGGACCCGGCCGGCGCGGGCTGGGAGGTCCTCGTCAGGCTGACGCCACGGCCCAGCTCGACGCGCGCCTGGCGGGTGTGCAACCGGCCCGGCGGCCTCAACGCGGCCGTCGCGGCCGCCATGAACGAGCTCGCCGGCGTCGACGCGCGCGACGCCTACCTGAACCTCATGTGCGGCTCGGGCACACTGCTGATCGAACGAGCACTGCGCGCGCCCGCGCGGAAGCTCGTCGGCTTCGACGTCGACCCGGACGCGGTGCGTTGCGCCGAGACGAACGCAAGCGCGGCCGGCGTGGCGAAACGGTGCGAGCTGGGCGTCGGCGACCTGACGGACCCGCGCTTCGTCGAGTGGCTCGGGACCGCCGGTCGGTTCGACGTCCTGACGGCCGACGCCCCGTGGGGCGACGCGGTCGGCGCGCACGCCGCCAACCGGGCCCTCTACCCGAAGCTGTTCGCCGCCGCCGCCGCGCTCGCCGCGCCGGACGCCCGGTTCTGCCTCCTGAGCCACGAGCTGAGGCTCCTGCGCTCCGTAGTGCTCGACCAGCCGTGGTGGCGGGTCGAGCACGAATCGCGGGTGGCGCACGGTGGCCACCACCCGCTCGTCCTACTCATGTCGCGCGCCCAGGAGTGACGTCCTGGGCGCCAACGGAGGCGTGCTAGACTTCCCCTCCATGAGCGGCAAGCGCTCGGTTCCCTCGTCCATCACCGCGTCGCTGCGGGGCCTGCGACCCGGTTGGTACGTCCTCACAGCCCTGACCCTCTACGCGCTCGTCGTCACCGGCCTGCTGATCGCCAGACGCCCGACCGGCGTCGCCGCTTCGGGCGCTCCTGTCGCGGCCGACGAGGGCGGCGCGCCGCCCGTGGCGAGCGCCGCCGGGCTCTGGTTCCCCATCCCGGGAGCGCGGTTGCCCGCCCAGGACGATCACCTCCCGGGGGCGCCGCGCGCCTACCGCCACGGGGTCAGCCAGGGCTTCGACTTCTTCGACCAGGACGCGGGTGTGCCCATCACGACCGGCACGCCGGTCGTGGCGGCCCAGAGCGGCCAGGTCGTGCGGGCGGACGTCGCCTACACCGAGATCGACCCGCGGGCGTGGGACGTGCTGCTGGCCGACGTGGGGGAGGCCGGGGCCGATGAGGGGCAGCTCGACCAGTTGCGGGGCAGGCAGGTGTGGCTGCGCCTGGCCGACGGCACGGTCCTCCGCTACGGCCACCTGGCGGCCGTTCGCGACGGCATCCGGACCGGCGTCAACGTCTACCGCGGCCAGGTTATCGGGTTCGTAGGGAACTCGGGCACGGACGTGGCCGTGGCGGGACGCACCGACCAGGCGCGCCTGCGTTTCGAGATCTGGCCGGCCCCGGACGAGTTCTTCGGCGCCGGCATGGACGCTGAGGCCGTTCGCATAGCGGCGGCATCGCTGTTCGTCGGACCATGATGGTAGAGGAGGCTTACGCGACCGGTGCAGCCTGAACGCCCGCAAGCCAAGAACGCCAACGAGGCGACCGCGCTCGAGACCGTGTGGCAGAACGTCTGGGTGCGCGCGGTGAGCTACATCGTGCTCACCGTCCTCCTGGTGGCCGTGCTGTGGCGACTGAGGCATGGCTACGCCTTCGCGCTGCAGGTCGGCCTCATCGGGTTCCTGATCGCCTACATCCTCAACCCCGTCGTCGACTGGCTGACCAGGTTGCGGCTCAGGCGGAGCCTGGCCGTTGTCATCACCTACGGACTCCTGCTGCTGCTGCTGGCCTTCGGCTCCGTCATCATCAGCCAGGTCCTCATGGAGCTCGGCAGGTTCGTCCAGCTCGTGCCGACCGCCATCGAGCGGCTCACGCAGTGGACCGGCCAGTTCCAGGAATGGCTCGTGAGCATCTCGGACCGCTTGCCGTCCTTCCTCTCCGATCGCCTCGGGGTGTCGGACGACACCGGCGCGATCAGCATCCAGGTCAGGGAACAGGTCGCCTCGTTCCTCCAGCAGTTCGGCGAGGGCCTGCGCCGCCTGCTCGAGACCGTCGTCACGGGCGGCCCGGGCCTGCTCCTCACGGGCGCCACCGCCGTCATCTCGACGACCTTCCAGGTCTTCCTCGTGTTCCTTGCCGGCGCCTACTTCCTCTACGACTTCCCCCGCTTCATCGCCAACTTCAGGCGCTTCGTGCCCGTCCGCTACCGCGGGCTGGCGAGCGACCTCGGTGCCAAGGCCGATCTGGCCGTCGGCGGCTACCTCCGCGGGCAGCTGCTCATTACCATGCTGCTCGGCGTCATGATCTGGGCCGGCTTGAGCCTGATCGGCATCCCGCTCGCCACCGCGATCGGCTTCCTCGCCGCGGTCTTCAACCTCGTGCCCTACCTCGGCCCCATCCTCGGCGTGATCCCCGCGATCCTGCTCGGCTTCACCGTAAGCCCGCTCGCCGCGGTGCTGGCCGCGCTCGTCTTCCTCGTGGCGAACCAGCTGGAGGCGCACGTCCTGTCGCCCCTGATCTTGTCGCGCAACACGAACCTGCACCCCGTCACGGTGATGCTCGCCATCATGGCGGGCGTCGGTCTCATGGGGCTCCTGGGCGCCCTGCTCGCCGTGCCTACGGTCGCGCTCATCAAGGTCGTCGCCGAGGACTACCTGCTCACGCGTCCCGCCTTCGCCGGCGGGGCGGCCCCAGCCGAGGAGGCGCCCGAGCCTAAGGCGGCGAAGGGGCGCAAGGAGCCCCCGAAGCGGCGGACGCCCCCGCCCGGGCGGAGGCGCAAGCGCTGAGCCGGAAGCCCTGACTGCCTAGCCGGCCACGCCGGCCGTCGGCGGCAGGCGCCGCGCTCGTTCGCTCGCCTTGGCCTTCTTGCGCTTGTCGGCGTACATGCGGTGGTCGGCCGTTGCCATCAGGGACGCGCATTCGATGCCGTCGACGGGGTAGCCGGCGAGGCCGAAGCTCCCTAGCACCCTGACCCCGTTCACGTCCAGCCCGGCGAGCACGTCCCGGAAGCGGGCCGCGGCTGCCACCGCCTCCTGCGGCTGCGTCTCCGGGAGGATGAGGGCGAACTCGTCGCCGCCCCAGCGGAAGACGTGGTCGCCGGCGCGAGCCGTGGCGGCCAGGGCCCCCGCGACGGCGACGAGCGCGCTGTCGCCTTCGGCGTGTCCGAACCGGTCGTTGATCTGCTTGAAATCGTCGAGGTCGATGAGCATGAGGGTGAGATGGCGTTCCAGGCGGCGCGCCCGCGCGAGCTCCTGCTTGAACGTGCGCTCGAACCCCTCGCGGTTCCCCAGGCCGGTCAGGGCGTCCGTTACGGCCGAGCGTTCCAGCAGCACGAGCTCCTCCGCCTGGCGCACCACGACGGTGATGTGCTGCGCGAACGCTTCGGCGATGCGGAGCGCCGCCACGCTGAAGGCGTCCTCCGTCGAGAAGTTGTCGAGGTTCAGTAGTGCGACGACCTGGTCGCCGTCGACGATCGGCACGGCGAGCTGGCACCGCATCTCGGCCATGCGGGCCGGCATGAAGCCCACGGGCGTCCGGCGCGAGGTCAAGCTGGCGGTGGCGATGCGCGGCCCGCGCAGGACCCGGCCGCGACCGGCGTCGAACTCTTCGCGCGATCCCTGGTACCAGGCCAACTGCTCGTCGTAACTGAAGGGTCCGGCGTGCGTCTGGAGCGTTTCCAGGTCGTAGCCGACGGCGGCCTCGTAGTAGTAGTGGTCGCCGTGGCGTACGAGGATCGAGGCCGCCTCGGCGTTCGGGACGAGGTCGAGCGCCGCCTGGGCGGCGTGGTGGTAGAGCGCGTCCGGGCCGGCCGCCGATCGGAGCTGCCGGATGACCTCCAGGGTGGCGAGCAGCTGGCGGTTGAGCGTCATGCGGCTGAAGGCGGCGCCCAGCGGAGCCGAGATGGTCGAGAGCAGCGCGCGGTCGCGCTCGCCCCACGTCGGCAGGGGCTCCCGGTAGCGCGCCACCACGAGCAGCGCCTGGACCTGCCCGCTCGGGTTGACGATGGGCACGGCCGCCAGTGCGCGCGCCTCCGTCGTGGTCGTCCACGCCCCCTCTAGCGCCAGGTCGTCGACGAGCACGATCTGCCGCGTCTGCCACGCGTGTTGCAGCACGCCGACGAACTCGAAGCCGTCGCGCAGCCGCTGCGCCAGCACGGGCGGCGGGGTCCCGCGCAGCGCGACAGGCCGCAAGCGCGCCCTATGCATCTCGAGGACCGCGCCGAGGTCGAGGCCGAACCAGGTCATGACCTCGTCGAGCGCGACGTCGGCCGCCTCCGGCAGGCCCTCGGCGAGCAGCAGCCGCTCGTTCAGCCGCGCCATGAACTGCTGCTCCTTCGTCGTCTGGTTGAGCGCCTCGGTGGCGTCGAGGCGCGCCAGGACCTCCTCCATCATCCGCACGAACGCCTTGAGCGTAGCGTGGTCCCCGGGCGGGAACGCGCCGGTCGTGCGGTGCTCGAGGTTCAGCACGGCGCGCACCTCGCCCTCCACGATCACGGGCAGGGCGAGCTCGCTGCGCGTCAGCTCGGCGCCCGGGGCCTGGATGAAGTCCGGGTCGGTCGCCGTGTTCACGACGTACTGGGGCTGCGCCGTCGTGTAGGCCCTGCCCATCACGCTCTGTAGCGGCACGGTGAAGCCGGGCTCCGCCCCCCAGCGCAAGGTCGTGTGGACCTCGAGAGCTTGGCCGCGAGGAACGAACACGGAGGCGTGCGCGAACGACAGGATGTCCGAGAGGAGCCGTGGCGCCGAGGCGAACAGGGCGTCGACGTCCGCCGAATGGTTGAGGTCGAAGGTGGCTTCCTGGAGCAGCTTCGCGCGGCGCCCGGCCTGCACGGCGAGGCGCTGGGCTCCGCGCCACGCCCGGTAGAGGCGGTCGCCGGCCAGGGTGGCCAATGCCATGACGGCGAGCAGCATGGAGTAGTCGCCGAGCGTGGCGCCGGCGCCGTCGAGGGTCGTGCGCAGCCAGAGCAGTGCGAGCCCGAGCGGCGCGAGGACGAGGCCGGCGCGCCAGCCGAGCCCCGAGGTCGCGACCAGGAAGGGGGTGGCGAGGAGGAAGCCGTGCCAGAGCCCCGCCGTGCCGAGCGGGTAGCTGGCCAGGAACACGCCGACGGGGAGCAGCGCCCACGCCACCGCTCCCGCCGTCGGCCCCAACCCGCGGCCGCGCCACTCCGTCCTCGGCTTCGCTGGCTTCATCTACCCGATCATCCCACTCCCGCTCTTACGGCCGAATTACCCGGCGGGGTCGACTGCGTTCCGATCGCCGGCGTCCCAGGGGGCGCCGGAGTGCCTTCGGCGCCGGGCCGCCGCTCCGGCGCACCGAGCTTGCCCGGCGGGCGCACGTGGGAAAGCTCTATCGGGGCTCCGCGGCGGGGGCGGTACACTTACGGACGTGAAGAAGAAGAACACCCGACGGGAACGCAAGCGCGTGGAGGCGAGCCGGCTCGACCTCGAGGCGGTCGGGCTGGTCATGCTGGCCGCCGGCGCCTTCCTGGTGGGCGTGCTGCTGCCGTTCCTCCCGTCGGGCGAGCTCGGGCGCACCGTCCGCGCCGCGCTCACCGGACCGCTGGGCGTTGGCGCCTACGCGTTGCCCGTCCCGCTCATCGTGCTCGGCGCGCTGTTCCTCGTCCGCCGCAACCCCCGCTGGTGGCCGCGCGCCACCCTCGGTTACGTCCTCGCCACCGCCGGTGTCTGGGGGGTGCTGGCCGCCGCCGCGCCGGCGGCCGCCGGCGCCTGGGGTGCCTCGTTGCGAGCCTGGCTCGGCGGCGCTTGGGGCGTCCTGGCGGCGGTGCCGGCCGTCGTGGTCGGCAGCGTCGGGATCGACCTGCTGGCCGGCTGGCCACCGACGCGGCTTCTGCGCGTCGCCCTCGGCGGCCTCGTCACCGCCTTGAAAGGCCTCTGGCGCTGGCTCGTGCAGGTCCGCACGACCGCCAAGCGCAGGGCCGGCTTCCAGGCGGACGTGGCGCAGGTCAGGCGCGGGCTCACCGACCTCACCCGCGACCTCGACGCCTTGGCGGAGCTCTACCCTGGCAGCGACGAGGTTGGCAGGTGGAAGGACGACGTCCAGGCCAGCAAGGCCCGCCTCTCCGCCGCGACCCTGCCCGTCTTGCGCGAGGTGCGTGCCGACCTGGGCGCGTGGCAGGGCGCCGTTGCCGGCTTCGCCAAGGACCGCGCCGAGGAACTCGGCGCGCAGCTCGACTTCGAGGCGGCCAGGGCCCCGCTGGGCGACGACGGGCGCACGACGACCTTCGAGGTGTGGGTAGCCACCATGAAGCGCCTTCTGGGAGACGGCATCGGTCAGCGGGGGAGGGCGGCGGACGCCCTCGACAAGCTCAGGCAGAGCCTCCTCCTCGAGACGACCTCCCTGCTCGAGCGCGCGAAGCGCCTGACCCGGGAGCGCGACCTCGAACGGCGCGCGATGAAGGGGATGACGCCGGGCCAACTGGCGAACGCCCAGCGTTCCCATCACCGCCGCCTGGCGAGCCTGCGCACCGTCGAGGCCGAGGCCGAGGGGGTGGACGTGGTGGCCACGCTCTTCGAGCAGTGGCGCCCGTTCATCGGCGAGGTGCACGAGGCGCTCGCCGAGTACCCGGACTCTCCCGTCCTCGCCGACTTCCACGCGACCCTCGGCGCGGAGCTCGAGGGCAAGGGGCGCAAGCTCCTCGGCGAACTCGGGCACGTCCAGGACGCCTTCGAGGCGGTGGTCAGGCGCGCCGAGCTCGACCGGCTCGAGGCGGAGCGCCTGGCGGCCGAGGCTGCTCGCGCCGAGGCCGCCGCGGCTGCTGCCGCGAGGGCCGCCGTGGCGGCGGAGGCGGCAGGGGCCGGTGTTCGCGTGGAAGTCGGCGAGGCCGGCGGCTGGGAGGGCGGTGCGGGTGGCGCCGCCGCTCGTTCCGGTCCGTCCACCGCTTGGCGGGGCGGCTCGCACGAGGAGGACGAGGAGCCCGTCGGCGGCGACAGCGACGACCAGGGGATCGAGCGAGTCCTCATCGATGGGGGCGAGGTGCCCGGCACGAAGCGGGAGCACGGGGGTGAGCGCGGCGAGCGCCGGTTGCCGGCGCGCACCGTCTCGGCCGGGGTGGTGGGGGAGCGTACGCCCGCGCAGACCGGCACGCCCTCCCAGTCCGGTACGCCCGCGCAGACCGGCACGCCCGCGGGCCGGGGCGTCCCTGCCGCCGGGGACCTGCCCGAGGTGGGAGCCATCCCCATCACGCTGCCCCCGATCGACCTCCTGGACGAGCCGGAGGCCCCGCCGACCGACGGCCGGGCGGCGGCGCAGGAGCACAAGGCGCGGGTGCGCCAGATCGACGACACCCTGGCGAACTTCAAGCTGGGCGGGAGGGTCACGGCCGCCGTGCGCGGCCCGAGCGTCACCCGTTTCGAGGTGGAGCCCGCGCCGGGCGAGAAGATCAGCCGCTTCGCGAACCTCGCGGACGACCTCGCCCTCGCCATGGCCGTCGGCTCCGTGCGCATCGAGGCGCCCATCCCCGGCAAGAGCGTCATCGGCCTCGAGGTCCCGAACGCTCACCGCGAGCTCGTGCGCTTCAGGGAGGCGGTCGAGACCCCCAGCTACCGCCGCGCGAAGGCGCGCATGCCCATCGTGCTCGGCCGCTCCATCGACGGCGAGATGATGGTCGGCGACCTGACGCGCATGCCGCACCTGCTCATCGCCGGCTCCACGGGCTCGGGCAAGTCCGTCGCCGTCAACACGCTCGTCTCGTCGCTGCTCTACCGCTTCCTCCCCACCGAGATGCGCTTCCTGATGATCGACCCGAAGATGGTCGAGCTGACGCCGTACGACGGCATCCCGCACCTGCTCCGCCCGGTCGTCACGAACCCGTCCGACGCGGCCGGCGTGCTCCTCGGCGCCGTGTCGCACATGGAGCGGCGTTACAAGATGATGTCGAAGGTCGGGGCCAAGAACCTCGACCAGTACAACGAGAAGGCGAAGACGCTCGACCTGCCGCCGCTACCGTTCATCGCCATCATCATCGACGAGCTCGCGGACCTCATGATCACGAGCCCGAAGGAGGTCGAGTCGGCCATCATGCGGCTCGCCCAGATGGCGCGCGCCACGGGCATGCACCTGATCCTCGCCACCCAGCGGCCGTCGGTCGACATCCTGACGAGCCTGATCAAGGTGAACGTGCCCGCGCGCATGGCGTTCGCCGTCTCCAGCAGCCACGACTCGCGCACCATCCTCGACTCCATGGGCGCGGAGCGCCTCATCGGCATGGGCGACATGCTCTACTACCAGCCCGGCTTGGTCAAGGCCGTGCGCTTGCAAGGGCCGTTCGTGAGCGAGAACGAGATCGGGCGGCTCGCGGACTTCCTCAGGCGCCAGTACTTCGACGACGACTTCGTGGAGGCGTACGGCGCCGACTTCGACCCGCCGCCCGCCGACGAGTCGACGGCGAGTGGCCTCATCGACTGGAACGACGACAAGCTGCGCGCGGCGGCCGAGCTCGTCATCAACGAGAAGCAGGCGAGCGTCTCACGGCTGCAGCGCCGCCTCTCCGTGGGCCACGCGCGCGCGGGCAAGCTCATGGACTCGCTCGAGGCGCTCGGGGTGGTGGGGCCGCACCAGGGGAGCAAACCCCGCGACGTGCTGGTCGACCTGGCCGAGCTGCCGAACATCTTCGGCAAGTAGAAGAGGGTCGGGTAGACTCGCACCGTGCGCCTCGTGGTCTTCTACCTGATACTGCTGGTGGCGCAAGGCTTCCTGTCTTCCATGCTGGCGCCCATCCCCGCGCCCGACCTCTTCCTCCTCGCCGTGCTCACGCTCCTCTGGCGCATCCAGCCGTGGCAGCTCGTGCTCGTGGCGTACGGCGTCGGCCTGCTGCAGGACGTCGTCGGCAGCGGCGTGCTCGGGGCGCACGCTTTCGCCCTCGCGGCCGCCGCGCTGGCCGGCTCGATGGTGCGCGCGCAGCTCTCCAACACGGGCGTGCTCGAGCGCGTGCTCGTCGTGTTCGTCGCCAGCCTCGGCAAATGGGCCGTCATGCTCGGCGTCGTCGTGTGGCTCTCAGGCGGCGCGCTCGGCTTGGGTAGGGCCGCCATGGTGGGCCTCGTCGAGAGCGTGCTGACCGTGGCGGCCGGCCTCCTCGTGCTCCCGTGGAGCGCCGCCCTGCTCGAGCGGAGTCGCGTCCTGCAGAAGGAGCTCCTCTGATGCAGGGGCGCATGCGCGTGCTGCTGGCGGGGATGCTGACGGTCCTCGCGCTGTACACGGCGCGGCTCATGTACCTGCAGCTCGTCATGGTCGAGGAGTACACGGAGCGCTCCGTGCAGAACGCCACGCAGCAGCGCCACATCGTGCCCTTGCGGGGGCGCATCCTCGCGCGCGACGGCACCGTGCTCGCCGACGACCGCGTGGCGTACGACCTGCTCTACCGCGGCGGCCCGGTGCCCGACTGGGACCACCTCGCCGCCCTCCTCGGGCTGAGCGGCGAGCCGCGCCAGCCGGATCGTACGAAGGCGGACGAGGTGCAGAACGGAGCCGTGGTCGCGTGGAACATCCCGGACCAGCTCGTGGGCGCCGTCGAGGAGCGCGTCGCGGGCAGCGCCAACCTCTACTTGCGCGAGCGCCTGGAGCGCACCTACCCGACGAACCTCGCCGCCCAGACGATCGGTTACACGGCGCAGGCCGACCCGGTGCGCAACCCGGGGCTCTCGAACAACGACCTGGTCGGGGTGATGGGTCTCGAGGCGGGCCTGAACGACGTCCTCTTCGGGGCCCCGGGCACGCGCCAGGTCGAGGTCGACAACCGCGGCACCGAGGTGGCCTCGCAGGTCGTGCTAACAGCCCAACCGGGTCAGGATGTGGTCCTCACGCTCGACCCGCAGGTCCAGCGGCTGGCGGAGGACGTCCTGGCCGGCTCCTTGCAGTACGTGAACACCGACCGCCGCCGCGTCGGCCTGCCGACGGAGGACGTGGTGCGCGGCGCCATCATCGCGCTCGACCCCCGCACGGGCGAGATCCTCGCCATGGCCAGCGCGCCCACGTTCGACCAGAACGTGTTCACGCGCCGCCCGTCGGACCCCGAGGCCGTCACCGCCATCCTCTCCGACTCGAAGCACGTGCCGCTCGCGAACCGGGCGGTGGAGGCCTACCCGCCGGCCTCGACCTTCAAGATCGTCACGTCCTCCGCCCTCCTCGAGAACGGCTACATCGGGCCGAACTCCGTGTACCAGTGCTCTGCCTCTTTCAGCTTCGGCGGTGGCACCTGGCGGAACTGGGACACCTACGGCAAGGGCGGCTACACGGTCAAGCAGGCCATCGCCGACAGCTGCAACACGTTCTTCTGGCACGCCGCCGCCGTCACGCCGAGCTTCGGCGTCGGCTGGGCGCCGCTCATCGCCGACGTCGTCGAGCGCGCGCACGAGCTCGGCTTCGGCGTCAAGCTGGACGTCGGGCTCCCGGAGGAGAAGAACGGCCGCGTGCCGGACCGCGACTGGGTGAGGTCGCAGCCCCAGTACGAGCACGGGTGGCTCCCGGGCTTCACGCTCAACACCATCATCGGCCAGGGCGACACGCTGGCCACCCCGCTGCAGATCGCGCAGCTCATCTCCACCGTGGCCCTGAGCGGGCACCAGGTCGAGCCGCACCTCATAGCCCGCGTCGGCGACGAGGTCTTCGAGCCGCGCGTTGCCGACATCCCCGGCGACTTCTACGGCACCTTGCGCGAGGGCATGCGCATGATGCTCACGGACTTCCCGTCGCGCAGCCTCCTCGGGCCCGGCGCGTTCCCCGTGAGCGTGGCGGGCAAGACGGGCACGGCGCAGACGTCGCGCGGCGGCGACTACACCCACGCCTGGTTCATGGGGTTCTCACCTTACGAGGCCCCGGAGGTCGCGGTCGTGGTATTCATCGAGTACGGCGGCTCCAGTTCACGCGTGTCGGTCCCCATCGCGCGGGACTTCCTGGCAGGGTACTGGAGGCTGCGCGGCGTGGAGGTGCCGGTAAAACCATGAAAGCTAGAGGGATTCGTGGAGGGATCCTGCTGAGCCTCGAGCCCGGCGACGAAGCGGCCGGCGTCTCGGCCATGCTCGAGGCGCATGCCGAGCTACTGGAGGACAAGGTGTCCGTCGAGATCGCCGAGCGCACGCCCCACGCGCTCATCGAGGCGATCGCGGGGCAGGTCGCGGCGGCCGGAGGCACGCTCGTCGACGTGCGGCCGCCCACCGCCGTCATGCAGGCGCGCGGCGAGACCGTCATAGTCGCCCGCACCGTGCGGAGCGGGGGCAAGGTCGATTCGACCGGCTCCGTCGTCGTGCTGGGCGACGTCAACGCGGGCGCCGAGATCATCGCCAACGACGACATCATCGTTGTCGGCACCCTGCGGGGCCTCGCACACGCCGGCGCGAGCGGCAACGACCGCGCCGTGATCTGGGCCAGGCGCATCTCGAGCCCGCAGCTCCGGATAGGCAACGCCCTGGCGCAGGCCGGTGGCGAGGACGGCGCGGAGGAGAACGGGCCCGAGGTCGCGCACCTCAAGGACGGCGCCATCGTCATCCGTCCCTGGCACACTAACTGAGAAGAGGCGAGCGGACCGGGCGCCGGCGGCGGCGAGCCGAGGAAGGCCCGGACGAGCCGAGACACGGGAGAACCACGTGCACGACGTAGTCATCACGACGGCCATCCGCACCCCGGTCGGCAGGGCCCATAAGGGGCTCCTGAAGGACACGCGCCCGGACGACCTCGCGGCGCTCGTCATCCGCGAGGCCCTGGCCCGCACGCCCGGGCTGGCCCCCGAACGCGTGGACGACGTGCTCGTCGGCAACGCCCACCCCGAGGGCGAGGCCGGTTACAACCTGGCGCGCATCGCGAGCCTGATAGCGGGGCTGCCCGACGAGGCGGCGGGCGCCACCATCAACCGCTTCTGCGCCTCCGGCCTCCAGACGATCGTGCAGGGCGTCCACTCGGTGTCGGCCGGCATGAACGAGGTCGTGCTCGCGGGCGGCTCCGACTGTACGAGCCGTGTCCCGATGGGCGGCCGCGACCTCCCGCTCAACCGCGAGCTGGCGGGGCGCCGGCCTGGCGCCTACCACCCCATGGGTCAGACGGCCGAGGCCGTGGCGCGGCGCTACGGCGTCACCCGCGAGCAGCAGGACCGCTTCGCGCTGAGCAGCCACGAGAAGGCGTTGGCGGCGCGCGCCGCCGGGCGCTTCGCCGAGCAGGTCGTGCCCGTCCCCACTCGTGTCAAGGACGAGGCGGGCGCGTGGCACGACGTGGTGCTCGCGCAGGACGAGGGCCCGCGCGCCGGCTCGACCCTCGAGAAGCTCGCCACGCTCCCGACGGTGTTCGCGCAGGACGCCGCGGCCACCGTCACGGCCGGGAACTCTAGCCCTCTCAACGACGGGGCGGCCATGAGCGTGATCATGCGCGCCTCGGAGGCGTCCGCGCTCGGCCTGCGGCCGCTGGCGCGGCTCGTGCAGGCGGCCGTCGTCGGGGTCGACCCCGAGGTCATGGGCATCGGTCCGGTGCCGGCCATCCGCAAGCTCCTCACCAAGGTGGGGATGACCCTGGCCGACGTCGACCTCGTCGAGATCAACGAGGCGTTCGCCAGCCAGGCGTACTACTGCCAGCAGGAACTCGGCATCCCGGACGAGAAGCTGAACGTTAACGGCGGCGCCATCGCCATCGGCCACCCGCTCGGGGCCACAGGTGCGCGCATAGCCGCCGACCTCTTCGCCGAGATGCGCCGCCGCGACGCCGAGCACGGGATCGTCTCCATGTGCGTCGGGGGCGGACAGGGGATGGCGGCGCTGTTCAGGCTGGCCTAGGCCGCCCGCGGGTCATGCCAGTGCTGGGCCGATGTCGGTGGCGGTGGCGATGGTGGTGGCGGTCCCGTCAAGAGCCGTGCTCGCCCGCGGCCGGGCTAGCCGGAGTGGCGGCCGGCCGGGCCGGTGCCGGCGGGCGTCGGGTGGAGAGGTGAGGTTGGGGGCTCTCGAGCCCCCTGTGGGTCTCGACTAAGGTTAGCGACCAACCTTCGCTAGCGCTAGCCGGTAACTGAGGTTGAGCGACAACTTTGGTTGACTTGCGCGGCACCGCGACGGAGGCCCATGGTCCTGGCCTCCAACGCCGCGCCCCACCGCCCCGACATACCCTCAGCCAGGGTCGCGCACGCGGGCTAGATAGGCGCCAAGGGTGCGCTGGGGCGGGTGCAAAGCCCAGCTAGTCCTTGCCGCTGCTGCCGTCGGCTACGCCGGGCTCATCGGCCGCGCGCGGCGCCACGAGGGCCGCCACGACCTCCTCTAGCGGCACGCGGTACGCGAAGCGCGTGCGCAGGTACCAGAGCTCCAGGGCCGCACGCAGTTCCGAGGGCTGGTGTGGCTCCCGCCGCCAGGCAGGCAGCACGCGGTCCAGGTAGGTAGTCGCCCGCTTCACCGCCAGCTCGAACAGCTCCCCGCGCTGCATGGCTACGCGGCACCGTTGCGGCTATGCACCTCGTAGCCGGCGGCGCGCAGCGCCTCTCCGCCCAGTACGAGCTCCTCACTCGTCTCGAAGGCGAGCCGGATGGCGCCGCCCGTCTCGCGGATGCCGAGGACCTCGATGTCCTTCACGTTCACACCGGCCTCGCCGAGCGCGTGCGTGATGCGCGCCAGCTCACCCGGCCGGTCGGGCACGGCGAGGACGACCTCGTGCCTGGCGGGCAGGAGGCTGCGCCGCACGATGGGGATGCCGTCGCGGGTCAACTTGGCCGTCTCGCCGGCGGTGAGCAGCCCGTCGGGGTCGTCCAGCAGGCCCTCGAGACGGTCGAGCTGCGCCCGGAACGCGTGCAGCGCGTCGCGCACGGCCGCGCGGTTGCCGGCGACCATGTCGCGGCTCATTAGCGGGTCGCCGCTCGCGACGCGCGTGAGGTCGCGGAAGCCGCCGGCAGCCAGGAGCATCTTGAGCGAGCGCTCCTCGCCCTCCGCGACGAGCGCCGTCAACGCCACGGAGGCGAGGTAGGGGAGATGGCTGACGGTCGCCACCAGGCGGTCGTGCAGAGCGGGGCTCACCTCGATGGGCCTGGCGCCGAGGGCCGTCACGTACTCACGGACGGCGGACAACGCGGCCGGGTCGGTGACATCGGGCTCCGGCGTCAGGACCCAGACGGCGTTCTCGATGAGCGCGGCATCGGCGTTGAGGATGCCGCCCCGCTCGCTGCCCGCCATGGGGTGCCCGCCTACGAAGCGCGCTCGCCTCATCCCGGCGACCACCGGTCCTTTGACGCTGCCGACGTCCGTGACGATCGCGCGCTCATTCAGGTGTGGCAGCAACGCCTCGCCCATGGTCACGAGGGCGCGGGCCGGCGCGGCGAGGATCACCAGGTCGGCCTCGCGCAGCCACGGCCCGGGCGCCAACTGGGCCTCGTCGATGGCGCCGAGGCCCCTGGCGGCGTCGAGCACGCCGGGGTCGCGGTCGAAGCCGATCACGCGGCGAGCGAGCCGCCGCCGCCGCGTGCCGAGCGCGATGGAGCCGCCGATGAGGCCGACGCCGGCGATCACGACGGTGCCGAAGAGCGGGGGCTCCTCCATGCGGCTTACAGGCTCTTGCCGAGCGCGGCCACCACGCCGCGCAAGCGCGCCATGAGCTGCCCGAACTCGGCGTCGTCGAGCTGCTGCGCCGCGTCGGACTTGGCCTCCTCCGGCTTGGCGTGCACCTCGACGATGAGGCCGTCCGCGCCTGCGGCCGCGCTGGCCAGCGCCAAGGACGGCACGAGCCCGCGCCGGCCGGCGGCGTGGCTCGGGTCCACCCACACGGGGAGGTGGGAGAGCTCCTTGAGCACGGGCACGGCGCTCACGTCGAGGGTGAAGCGCGTGCTCGTCTCGAACGTCCTGATGCCGCGCTCGCACAGCACGACGTTCGGGTTGCCTTGGCTGAGCACGTACTCGGCGGCCTGCAGGAACTCGCTGATCGACGTGCTCATGCCGCGCTTGAAGAGCACGGGCTTACCGGCCTTGCCGACCTCAGCGAGGAGGGCGAAGTTCTGCGTGTTGCGCGCCCCTATCTGGAGCATGTCTGCGCTGCTCGCCACCGTCTCGACGAGCTCGGGCGCCGTGACCTCCGTGACGATCGGGAGGCCGGTAGCCGCCCGGGCGTCCTCGAGGATCCTCAGGCCCTCCTGGCCGAGCCCCTGGAACGAGTACGGGCTCGTGCGCGGCTTGTAGGCGCCGCCGCGCAAGACGGCCGCGCCGTGCTTCTTGACGATGGCGGCGGCGGCGGTCAGCTGCTCGCGGGTCTCGACACCGCACGGCCCGGCGGCCACGACGAAGGTGCCGTTGCCCGTCTGGACGCCGCCCCTGCCTGGCGTGCCGATCGTTACCGTCGAGTCGTCGTGCCTGAACTCGCGCGAGGCGAGCTTGTACGGCTTGGAGATGCGCATGACGGTGTCGACGCCGGGCAGGGCCGCGAACTGCTCCCTGACCTCCTCCGTCGGGGCCGGGCCGATGGCGCCGATGAGGGTGCGTGACTCGCCCTCGCTGACATGGGGCGTGAAGCCGCGGGCCCTCACCTCGGAGAGAACTCGCTCTAGGGACTCTTTCGCGGCGTTCTTGGTCATGACGATGACCATGGCTGTTCTCCTTGGGTTGCGCCATCCGTGGCGCGCGTTGAGTTCACGGTGCGGGTCGGCGGTCGCGGCGCCACGGCGGCGCTGGCTTGGCCGGCGGGTTCGGTTACGTGTGGGTCTGCGAGCCCGTGTGGGCGCTCCGCTTGGCGCGACCCGGGCAGTCAGGCACTGTCCGGGCGGTTGGCATCCGTGCTGCCGCGAGCGCTTACGGGGTGACGTCCACGACCGCTAGGGTGGCGACGTCGAGCGGATACGCGTAGCTATAGTCATAGCCATCGTCCACGGCACCACCTCCCGAGAGCGGTCTGGTCATGGCGGAGAGTGTAACAGGTGAGAGCCGCGTGTCAACCGGGGTGGCTCGCCAGGGAGCGCGCGGGTCGGTGCCGAGGTTCGCGTTGGGGCGGCGCGCTTGACGGCAGCGCCGCGGCGCCTCTACCTTACGCATGAGATGGCGAGGAACCCGCTCGACCTGGAGCGCGAGCTGCTGGAGGCGTTCGCTCACGCCCTCGAGGTCACCGAGGTGCTCGTGGCGGCCGTGCCGGACGAGTACTGGCACGCCCCGCCCTTGCAGAAGGGGCGCACCATCGCGGCCATCGTGGCGCACAGCTACGGGCTCAGGCGCACGTTCACCAAGATGGCGAAGGCGCCCGTGGGTGACTCGCTGCCTTCCAAGACGGTCAGCAAGGCCGAGGCGGTCGCCGCTTTGGCCGAGAACCGCAAGGTCCTTGTCGACCTGTTCACGGGCGCCGTCCTGCGTGGCGATGGGCGCATACCCGGCATGCCCAGACGCACGGCGATGATGATGGCGTACCTGATGCAGCACGACGCGCACCACCGCGGGCAGGTCACGCGCCAGCTCTCGGAGTACGGCTACAAGCTCCCCGGCGATGTCACGATGAGGATCTGGGGCTGGCGCAAACTGGAGGGCTGAACTGCGTGTATCGTGGACGCCCAGCCCTGGGCGCCGAGTCGGTCGCCCGGAAACGAGGAGCACCATGGCGCGGTTCGATCCTTACCTGAACTTCTCCGGCAACGCCGAGGAAGCCATGAAGTTCTACCAGTCGGTGTTCGGCGGCGAGTTGGAGGTCATCCGCTTCAAGGACTTCCCCGGGGGCGACGCTGGCGTGTCGGAGGACGAGCTCGACCAGGTCATGCATGCGTCGCTCAGCCTTGCCGACGGGCGGGTCCTGATGGCGAGCGACGCCCCGCAGCGCATGGGGAAGGTCGAGTTCGGCACCTCGACCCACGTCATGATCGGCGTGGACAACGCGGACGAGGCGCGGCGGCTGTACGCCGGCCTGAGCGCCGGCGCTCAGCAGGTCGTCATGCCCCTCGGCGACGCCGGCTTCGCGGAGCTCTACGCCGCGCTCAAGGACCGCTACGGCATCCACTGGATGGTCTACTTCGCGGGCAACCGCTCCGGTGGCAACTGAGCGATGCTCACTCGTCACGAGGTCGACTACGTGCCGCCCCTCGCCGAGGGCGCCAGCAAGAACGACCGCTACATCGAACTGCGCCGCTACGTCCTCGCGCTCGTCGAGGGCGAGACGGACTGGCTGGCGAACCTCGCCAACGTCGCGGGAGCCGTCTTCGAGCACGTCCCAGGGCTCAACTGGGCCGGCTTCTACCTGATGAAGGGCGGCGAGCTCGTCCTCGGGCCGTTCCAGGGCCGACCGGCCTGCGTGCGCATCGCCGTGGGCCGGGGGGTGTGCGGCGCGGCCGTCGCCGAGCGCCGCACCCAGGTCGTGCCGGACGTGACCGCGTTCCCCGGCCACATCGCCTGCGACGCGCGCTCGCGCTCCGAGATCGTCGTGCCGATCGTCGTCGACGCTCAGGTGGTTGGCGTGCTCGACCTCGACAGCGCCAGGGTGGCCAACTTCGACATCGAGGACAGGCGCGCCCTCGAGACGATCGTCAAGGACATCACGCCGGTCGTCGACTGGCGGGCGGCGACCCGCGGCTGAACTCAGGCCCTGGCGCCCACCGCCTTGAGGGCTTCGAGCAGGAGCCGGAACGGGGCGAGGTGCTCCGGGTGCTCCCTGTAGGCCATCTCCGGGTGCCACTGGACGCCAAGGACCCAGGAGCCGTGGCGCTCCTCGACGGCCTCGACGAGCCCGTCGCCCGAGTGCGCCACGGCCTTGAGGCCGGCTCCGACGACATCGACGGCCTGATGATGGTAGCTGTTCGTGCGTACGTCCGTCTTGCCGAAGGCGCTCGCCAAACGGCTGCCGGGCGCGAGCTTCACCGGGTGGAGGGGCGAGCCGCGCAGGTCGTGCTGCTCGTGCTGCCACGCTTCCGGCAGCGCGGGGACGTGCTGGTGCAGGGTGCCGCCCTCGGCCACGTTGATGACCTGGTGACCGCGGCAGATGCCCAGCACCGGCTTACCCAGCTTGCGGAACGCGTGGTAGAGCGCGATCTCGAAGGCGTCGCGGCGTTCGTCGACGCTGCCGAGGTCGGGGTGCGGGGTGGCGCCGAAGAGGGCGGGGTCGACGTCGACGCCGCCCGTGAGGAGGAGGGCGTCGTTCACGGCCGCGTACTCCCCGACGAGCTGCTCGTCCAGCACGGCCACCATGGTCGGCAGACCGCCCGCCAGCGCGACGGCCTGCGAGTAGTTGCGTCCGGTGCCGGAGTCCTCGCGTAGGAGGCCCGTGGTGCGAACGCTGATTCCGGTGCTGAGCAGGACGCGCGGTCTATGGTCGGACATCGTGCCAGAGTACTCCCGCGGCCGCGCCTCGCGCTAGCGGCGGCGGCCAACGCGCCGCGGTAGCCCCGCGCTCGCCCCTCGCCCCGCGCGGCCTCTTCTCCCCAGGCTGGGGCCTGGTAGGCTGCCCGAGGCTCGAGGCGCCCATGCGAGACGCGGGCGGGCGCGCCGGCCGTGGAGGGCGGATGCCTGGAATCGCGATGATCGGCGCCCAGTGGGGCGACGAGGGCAAGGGTAAGGTCGTCGACGCGCTCGCCGCGGAGGCCGACTTCGTGGTGCGCTACTCCGGCGGGGCCAACGCCGGACACACGGTGGTGGTCGGGGGCGAGGTGTTCAAGCTCCACCACCTGCCGTGCGGCACCCTGCACGACCGCCCGACCTCGGTGCTCGGCGGCGGCATGGTGATCGACCCGTGGACGTTCATGGAGGAGCTCGATGCCCTGAGCGCGCGCCGCGACCCGGGCCGCGTGCTCGTCTCCACCGAGGCTCACCTCGTGCTCCCGCACCACAAGAAGAACGACGAGGGGGGAGGCTTCGTCGGCACGACGGGCCGGGGCATCGGCCCCGCCTACTCCGACAAGGCCAGGCGTATCGGCGTCAGGGCAGGCGACCTGCTCGACGACGAACTCCTGCGCGAGCGCCTCGCGCGCCTCATCGAGGCCAAGCCGAACTCCACCGCCCGCGTCGGCTGGTCGAACGTGGCGGACGCCATGGCCGAGCTCGCCGGCGTGCGCGAGCGCCTCGCGCCCCTCGTGGCCGACACGGGCGCGCTCGTGCGGTCCGCGCTCGGGCGGGGCGAGCGTGTGCTCTTCGAGGGGGGCCAGGGCACGATGCTCGACCTCGCCTACGGCACTTACCCGTACGTGACCTCGAGCCACCCGAGCGTCGGCGGCATCCTCGTCGGCGCCGGCGTGAGCCACAAGGCCCTCGGCGCCGTCTACGGCGTCGTGAAGGCGTTCACGAGCCGCGTGGGCCACGGACCGTTCCCGACGGAGATCACCGAGGACGCCATGGCTCTGCGCCTGCGGGGGAGCGGCAGCAACCAGTGGGACGAGTACGGCACCACTACGGGCCGCCCGCGCCGCGTCGGTTGGCTGGACCTCCCCCAGCTCGAGTACGCGTGCGCGATCAACGGCTTCGACGGCCTGGTCGTGACCAAGCTCGACGTGCTCTCCGGCCTCGACGAGGTGCGGGTCGCCGTTGAGCACGGGCCCGACGGCCCCGTGTACGCGGAGCTGCCCGGCTGGGGGGAGCTGCGCGGGCTCGGCAGCCGCGAGGCCCTGCCCCGCGAGGTGCTCGACTACCTTGCCCTCATCGAGGAGCGCACGGGCGTGCCGGTGAGCATCTTCTCCACGAGCCCCGACCGTGAGGACACCTACGGCGCCGTGGCCTGGTGAGGCGCGCCGTGCTCGCCTGGTCGCTCGTCGGTCTGGTCGTCCTGGCGGTCGCCGCCGTGGCGGCCGTCGGCTGGGTCCTCTCCAGCCGCGTGATCGTGCCAAGCCCCTATGGGCTGATGCCGGAGTTCGAGCTCACGGCCGTGGCGGAGCTGGGGGGCGGGCGTTACGCCGTCGGGATCCCGGCGCCGGAGCTGCCGGGGCACGCCGCCGGTGACGATGCCGGTCACACCGCGGCGGATGGCGCGGCGCGACCCGCGCAGCACGCCAACCCGCGGCTCCAAGGCACCTACGCCGTCATGTGGGAAGGCGGCTACGCCGCGCTGGGCGAGACGCTCTCCGACGCGGGTGGAGTCGTGACCCGCGCGGTCGAGTTGCTTGGTGGCACACCGCCGGCGGCGGGCGCCCCGGCGCGGATGGACAACTTCTACTACCGCCACGACCCGCTGACGGACCTGGGGCTGCCCTTCGAGGACCTGACGTTGCAGGGGCCGGTCGGCAAGCTGCGCGCCTGGTACGTGCCCGGTGAGCAGCGCACGGCCGTGCTCCTCCTTCACGGGCGGCGGCGCGGCGAGCTGATCGAGACGCTGCGCTTCACCCAGGCGCTACACGAGGCGGGGCTGCCGGTGCTGGCACTGGCCTACCGCAACCACGACGCCAGCGACCCGAGCCCGGATGGCCTCTACCACTACGGCGCCAGCGAGTGGCAGGACGCCCTCGTGGGAGCGCTCGAGCTCGCCAGGCGCGGGCACGACCGCGTCGTCCTCTACGGTCTCTCGATGGGCGGGGCAGTAGCGCTCGAGGCGCTCGAGCGCTGGCCGCAGGCGGCGCCCGAGGTCGTCGGCCTGGTGCTCGACTCGCCGCTCGTGAGCGTCTCGGCCGTGGTGGAGCTCGGGGCCGAGAAGGCCGGCATGCCCCTCCCCGCCACCCTCACCCGCCTGGCGTTGCTCACCGCGCGCTTGCGTACGGGCGTCGACTTCGGGGGTTTGGAGCAGGCGGCCTACGCGCCCGCCATCGGCGTGCCCGTGCTACTGATCGCCGGCGAGGACGACTCGACCGTGCCCATCGCCGCCGTGGACGCCTTCGCGGCCGCCGTGCGCTCGCCCCTGACCTATTTGCGCCTGCCGGGCGTCGAGCACGTGGAAGCGTGGAACCACGACCCCGCGCGCTACGCGCTCTGGTTGCGCGAGTTCCTCGCCGGTTTGCAGGTGCGCGCCGCGGTCGACTGAGACAAGCGCGCCGCCCAAGCGGTCGGGGCCGGTCACTCGCTGACAGGGCCCGACCGTCGTCGTTACGGCGTCGCTAGCGTCCGGCGCTCAGTGGCCGATCAGCGCTGCTCGATGGGCACGAACTCGAGCCCCATGGTGCCCGAGTAGGCGAGGCGCGGCCGCATGAGCCGGTTGTCGGCGTACTGCTCGAAGAGGTGCGCCATCCAGCCGCTGATGCGGGCGACGGCGAAGATGGGCGTGTACATGTCGGACGGGAAGCCGAGCATGCGGTAGACGGAGGCGGAGAAGAAGTCCACGTTGGGCTTGACCTCTTTGCCCTCCTTGGCCATCTCGCGGTCCATCACGCGCTCCATCTCGAGGCTCATGTCGAACCACTTCGAGTCGCCGGACTCCAGCGCGAGCTTGCGGCTGACCTCCTTCAGCACCTGGGCGCGCGGGTCGAGGACCTTGTAGACGCGGTGGCCGAAGCCCATGACGCGGCCGCCCGGCTTCGCGAGCACGCCGAGCACGTACGGCTCCACGCCCGCCACGTCCCCGATCCCTTCGAGCGCCTGCATGACCGCCGTGTTGGCGCCGCCGTGTAGCGGCCCCTTCAAGGCGCCGATGGCCGCGGTGATGGCGCTGTAGACGTCCGTGAGGGTCGAGGCGGTGGCGCGCGCCACGAAGGTGCTCGCGTTGGAGCCGTGCTCCGCGTGCAGCACCAGCGCCACGTCCATCACGCGCGTGGCGGCCTCCGACGGGACCTCGCCGGTAAGGGTGTAGAGGAAGTTGCCGGCCAGGCTGAGGTCGGGGCGTGGGGCGACCGGCTGGAGACCCCGGCGGATGCGCTCGTAGGCCGCCGTGATGGTCTGGAACTGGGCGAGGAGCTTGAGGCCGATGCGGCGGACGTTAGGTAGGTCGACGCCGTCCGGGTCATCGTCGTAGGCGCCGAGCATGGACGCGGCCGTGCGGATGGCGTGCATCGGCGAGTGCCCGTGAGGCAGGTTGCGGTAGAGGTCGTACACGGCGTCCGGCACGGCGTAGTGCGGGGCGATCTCGGCCTTGAAGTCCTCGAGCTGCTGTCGGTTGGGCAGGTTGCCGTTCCAGAGCAGGTAGACGACCTCTTCGTAGCTGGCCTTGTCGGCGAGTTCGGTGATGTCGTAACCGCTGTAGACGAGCTGGCCCTTGCCGCCGTCGATGAAAGAGATGGCGCTAGTATCGATGTAGACGCCATCTAGACCTCGGTTGATCGTCTGCTCCATGAATCCTCCGCGTGTCCACCGCGAGGCGTGAACTCGCGGTTCGCTTCCTAAAGGGTGCGCGGCGGCGTGACGGCGCTGGCCTGCAAGCGGGTGCTGCCTTCGGCTTCACCGGGAACCGCCGACTCCGTGGTCGCGTGCGGGGCCGGGCCTGAACGCCTAGTGGTGCCACGCGCGCGGCTTGACCGCTACCGCGGTCGCAAGTCGGGGTCCAGTCTACCCGGCAGGGGCTGGCGGCGCGCGCTTCGGCGGGCCGAAACGGGCGAACGCTACGCGGCCCGCTTGGGTGCGGCGCCCAGCCGCGGAGACGGCCGTGTCGGCAGCGGCACCGCTAAGCGACCGGGGGTCTCGACCCCGTCATGCACCGTGGCGGCGTTGTCGGAGCGCCACGACGGCCGCCGCGGTCGCGACGAGGAGCACGAACGCGAGGTACCCGCGCGTGCCGGCGCTCGCCAGAGCCACCGCCGTACCGATCCCGACGAACGCGACGCCGAACACGAACGCCCAGTTGCCGGGCCGCTCTTCGATGGCCTCGACCGTGATGGCCGCGGCGCCGATGCTCATGAGGAAGGCGCCCTGCCACCGCAGGGCCACCTCGAGCAGGCTGCCGACGGCGGCGCCGGCCAGGAGCGCCCCCAGCATCAGCGTGGCGTAGGTGCCGTTGCGGGCGTACACGAACAGGAAGACCACAGCGGCGCAGACGAGCCAGAGCCACGCCTTGCTCGCCACGGACGCCGCCAACAGGAGCAGTGCGGCCAGGGTCGCCGCTGCGAGGAGGACTCGGGTCAGGGTCGTCACGATCGGACTCCCTCATACCACCGCGCCCGGCGCCGGCGGTGGGGAATACGCTACGGCTCCTCATCCAGCCAAGTGCTATCCTGCGGCCAACGCTCGAAGGGACGACTGGGGCGTTCATGCCGGTCCGCTAGGCACAGGGCCGGGCAACCGACGATCCGGTCGAGCTTACCGACCAGCCATGGTTCAGAGCCTAGCCACATCCGAGCCGCCGCGCGCTGCGGGTCACAACGCCACCGGGAGAGCGCTATACGCGAACGAAGGGAGGCCAGCGTGATCCTAGAGTCGCAACTCTTCCAACCGTTCACCGACGAGCCCATCGCCGTGACGAGCGAGTCTGGCGAGTGGATCGCCCCGTTCGAGCTCGACCTGGGTCCGGACAAGCTGCGCCGCATGTATCAGGACATGCTCCTCGGCCGAGCGGTCGACGAGCGCATGAGCCGCCTCCAGCGCCAGGGCAAGGTGAGCTTCGTGGCCCCCTCCGGCGGACACGAGGGGGCCCAGGTCGGCATCGCGCACGCTCTGCGCGCCGGTCACGACTGGCTCTTCCCCTACTACCGCGACGTCACGCTGCCGCTGGCCATGGGCGTGCCCGTCGTCGAGTTCGTGGCGCAGGCCATGGGCACGGCGGCCGACCCGAGCCGGGCCAGGCAGATGCCTTACCACGCCTCCTCCAAGGAGCTCAACGTCTTCTCGGCCGCTTCGCCCATCGCGTCGCACATCCCGCCCGCGGCGGGCTGCGCGATAAGCATGAAGCTGCGCGGCACCGATCAGGTGACCGTCTGCACGTTCGGCGACGGCTCCACGAGCGAGGGCGACTGGCACGCGGGCGTCAACTTCGCGGGCGCCCAGGGTGCGCCCGTCGTCTTCGCCTGCCAGAACAACCGCTACGCCATCAGCGTGGGGTTCGAGAAGCAGACGGGGTCGGACAGCATCTACACGAAGGCACACGCCTACGGCATGCCCGGCTACTTCGTCGACGGCATGGACGCGCTCGCCTCCTACTACGTCATGCGGGAGGCCGTCCAACGCGCGCGCGACGGCTTCGGCCCCGCCCTGGTCGAGCTCCTCGTGTACCGCTACGGCGGGCACTCGTCGGCCGACGACGACTCGCGCTACCGCCCCCGCGCGGAGGTCGAGGCGTGGCGCAAGCGCGACCCGCTCGCCAGGCTGCGCCGCTTCCTGACGCGCAGGGGCCTCTGGGACGACGCCGCCGAGAAGGAAGCGGAGGCCGACGTGAGGGCGCAGGTCGACGACGCCATCGCGCAGGCCCAGGCGGCGGGCGACGTCGCCGTCGAGGCGATGTTCGAGGACGTCCTGGCCGACGTCCCCGAGCGCCTCGTCAAGCAGCGCTCGGAGCTCCTGGGATGACCGGGTGGACCGCGTGAGCGCGCTGACGATGGTGCAGACCATCGCGCGCACCCTCGACGAGGAGATGGCGCGCGACGAGCGCGTGGTCGTGCTCGGCGAGGACGTCGGCAAGCGCGGCGGCGTCTTCCTCGCCACCGAGAAGCTCTTCGACAAGTACGGCCCCGACCGGGTGATCGACTCGCCGCTCTCGGAGGCCGCCATCATCGGGGCCGCCGTCGGCATGGCGGCGCACGGCTTGCGCCCCGTCGCGGAGATCCAGTTCGCCGACTACGTCTACCCCGGCTTCGACCAGCTCGTCTCGCAGGTCGCGAAGCTCCGTTACCGCTCCGGCGGGCAGTTCACGGCGCCCCTCGTGGTGCGCATGCCGGCCGGCGGGGGCGTCAAGGGGGGCCACCACCACTCCCAGAGCCCCGAGGCGCACTTCGTGCACACGGCCGGACTCAAGGTCGTGTTCCCGAGCACGCCGGCCGACGCGCGCGGGCTGCTGAAGAGCGCCATCCGCGACGACGACCCCGTCGTGTTCATGGAGCCGAAACGGCTCTACCGCGCCGTCAAGGAGGAGCTGCCCGACGACCCGGACACGCTCGTCCCCATCGGGGAGGCGGCCGTGCGGCGCGTGGGCGACGATGTCGTGCTCGTCAGCTACGGCGGCTCGATGGCCGAGACGGCGCGGGCGGCAGAGGCGCTCGTGGAGCAGGGTCTCTCGCCCCACGTCATCGACCTGCGCTCGCTGGCGCCGTGGGACGAGGACACCGTGCTCGCGGCCGTCGCCCGCGTCGGCCGCGTGGTGCTCGTGAGCGAGGCGCCGAAGAGCGCGAGCGTGATGAGCGAGGTGGCCGCCACCATCGCCGAGGAGCTGCTCGACCAACTGCTGGCGCCGCCACTGAGGGTGAGCGGTTTCGATACCCCTTACCCGTACGCGCAAGACCGCGAGTACCTGCCGGGCCCAGCTCGCATCATGCGGGCCGTGCAGCGCGTGCTCGACTACTGAGTGTCGATCCCCGCTCCGGGTCGCCGAGCCGCGGGGCGGACGCCTCGCCATGGTCTGGCGCCGGGCGCACGTTAAAGGAGCTGGAGAATGGCGCGAGAGCTACGCCTACCCGAACTGGCCGAGTCCGTCGTCGAGGGTGAGATCATCCGTTGGCTCGTCGCCGAGGGCGACAGCGTGGCGCTCGATCAGCCCGTCGCCGAGGTCCTCACCGACAAGGCGACCGTCGAGCTCCCCAGCCCCTTCGCCGGCAGGCTCGTCAAGCACCTCGCCGCGGAAGGCGACGTCGTGCAGGTGAACGCCGTGATCGCGCTCATCGAGGAGGGGGGCGGCTCCGGGGCCGGCGCCACCGCGAGCACGGCCGCCCCGGCGGCCGGCGGCTCCGCCGGGGGCAGCGGCGAGGGCGCCACCGCCGGTCCCGGCTCCGCCTCGGCGAGCGGCGCGCCGTCCGGCACCGGTGAGGACAAGGCGTCCGGGAAGCGCTCGCCCGCTGCCGAGAGCGGCGACGACGGGGACAAGCTCAGCCTCTTCAAGCCGTCGGCAGGCGGCGAGGCCGAGGCGCTCCCGCAGGTGCGGCGGCCGGTGGACCGGTCCGGTGGCGCGCGCGCGGTTCCCGGCCAGGCCGCCAAGGCTCGGCAGACGGTGGCCGGGGGCGGCGCGCAGGCGGCGAACGGTGCCGCCCAGGCGCCCCGGGAGCCCGCACGCGGCGCGTTCGGCCGCGTCCTGGCCGTCCCGGCGGCCCGGCGGCTGGCGCGGGAGCTCGGCGTGAGCATCGAGGAGGTCCTCGGCAGCGGCCCGCACGGCCGGGTGCGCGTCGACGACGTGAGGGAGCACACGACCCCCGCCGGCCAAGGCCACGCGGGGCCGCAGGGCAGCCCCATCGCCTACAAGACCCCCGCCGGCTACGAGGGGCGCGAGGAGCGCGCGCCCATGCGTGGCCTGCGCCGGCTCATCGCCAACCAGATGGTCACCTCTCACCTCCACACGGTGCGAGCGCTCCACGTCGACGAGGCGGACGTCACGGACCTCGTCGCCTTGCGCGAGAAGCTCAAGCCCGGCTTCGCGGCCAAGGGCGTGCGGCTGTCGTACCTGCCGTTCGTGATGAAGGCCGTGGCCGTGGCTCTCGCCGAGTTCCCGGCGCTCAACTCGAGCTTCGACGAGGCCAAGGGCGAGATCGTCACGAAGCGCTACTACAACATCGGGATGGCGACGGCTACGGACGCCGGGCTGGTCGTGCCCGTCATCCGGGACGTCGACGAGCGCAGCATCATGGAGTTGGCCGCCGAGGTGGGGCGCCTGGCCGACCTGGCGCGCAGCGGCAAGCTCGCGCCTGACGACCTCAAGGGCGGCACGTTCTCCGTCACCAACATCGGCAGCCTCGGCGGCCTCTTCTCGTTCCCCATCATCAACTCGCCGGAGGCGGCCATCCTGGGCGTCCACTCCATCAAGAAGCGGCCGGTCGTGATGGCGGACGACAGCATCAGGGCGCGGCAGATGCTCTACCTGAGCCTCTCCTTCGACCACCGGCTCGTCGACGGCGCTGAAGGGGCCCTGTTCACCTCGAAGGTCATAGGGCTGCTCGAGAACCCGGTGGCGCTGCTGCTCGACCTGTAGCGCGCAGGCTGCGCCGGGGGCCGGCGGCTGCGCTCGCCGGCTCGACGTGATCGCGGCGAGCCGGTGCGCGGCGTTGCCGGCGCGCCCGGTCGGGGATGCGCTCGCCGGCCGGCGGGCCGCCCCCGGAACGGGCGAACGCCCCGCCCCGCCGTACAATCTCCGGCGTGAAGCGCGGCGACCTGCCCGTAATCCCGACGCAGAGCGGCTGCTACCTGTTCCACGGCGAGGACGACGCGGTCCTCTACGTCGGCAAGGCGGTCAACCTCCGCAGCCGCGTCGGCAGCTACTTCGGCCGCCAGGCGGGTCACAAGGCGCGGCTGCTCACCGCCGCGGCGAGCCGCCTCGACTTCATCGTCACGCACGACGAGATCGAGGCGCTGATCCTCGAATCCAACCTCATCAAGCGGCACCAGCCGCACTACAACGTCCTCCTGAAGGACGACAAGAGCTACCCCTTCCTCAAGCTGACGAACGAGGAGTACCCGACGCTGGTCTTCACGCGCCGCGTCGTCAAGGACGGCGGCACGTACTACGGTCCGTACCCGAACGCCGGCGCCGTGAGGCGCGTCCTCGAGCTCGTGTACAGCGTCTTCAAGCTGAGGAAGAACAGCGGTGTGCCCATGGAGACGCGCAAGAAGCCGTGCCTGCGCTACCACATGGGCCGCTGCCTCGCCCCCTGCGTCGGTTGGGCCGACAGGGCGGAGTACGCCGACGTCGTGTCCGACGTGAAGGCGTTCCTCGAAGGGCGGGTCGGGGAGATCGTCGAGAAGCTCGAGGTGCAGATGCGCGAGGCGGCCGTGCGCCGCGACTTCGAGCTGGCCGCCACGTACCGCGACCGCCTGGACGCCCTCAAAAGGCTCACCGGCTACGACAGCAGCGTCGTGATGGCGGGCACGGACGACCTCGACTTCCTAGGCGTGGCGAAAGCGGGCGACCACGCCATGGTGCAGCTCTTCCAGATGCGCTCCGGCCGCGTCGTCGGGCGCGACAAGCGCCTCATGACGAACGCCGAGAGCGCCTCGGACGCCGAGGTGCTCGAGCGCTTCATGAGCGAGTACTACGGGCTCGCGACGCAGCTACCGCCGCTCGTCCTCGTGCCCCAGACGGAGCTGGATCAGGACGTATGGCAACGGTTCCTGACCGCGCGCGCGGGCCGCAAGGTGGAGGTGCGCACGCCGCAGCGGGGCGACAAGGTCGAACTGCTCGGGCTGGCGAAGCGCAACGCCGTCTCGGGCGTCGAGGCCGAGATCGCGCTGCTGGAGCGCCGCGGCGAGGCGCCCGGCGTCGGCGAGCTCCAACGCCTGCTCGGGCTCGAGAACCCGCCGTGGCGCATCGAGGGCTACGACATCTCGAACCTGATGGGCACGCACACGGTCGCCAGCATCGTGTCGTTCGAGGGCGGCAGGGCCAAGCGGAGCGACTACCGGCGCGTGCGGGTGCGGGAGCTCGACAAGCCCGACGACTTCTACAGCATGCACCAGGTCGTCTACCGGCGCTTCACCGGCGCGTTGGCCGACAGGCTGCCTCACCCCGACCTGCTCCTCATAGACGGCGGCAAGGGGCAATTGAGCGCCGCCAAGCGCGCGCTCGATGATGCGGGCATCTCGGTGCCGCTCGTCGGGCTCGCCAAGAAGCAGGAGACGCTCATCACCGAGCGTGGCGAGGAGGTACTCGTGCCGCACAGCCACCCTGCCCTGCGCCTGCTCATCAACGTGCGCGACGAGGCGCACCGCACGGCCGTCGGCTACAACCGGCAGCGGCGCGGCAAGTCCGCGACGCGCTCGCTACTCGACGACGTGCCCGGCATCGGACCGAAGAGGCGCGATGCGCTGCTCGCCCACTTCTCGAGCCTGGAGGAGCTCAAGGGCGCGGACATCGGCGTGCTCGCGGCCATCCCGGGCGTTGGGCAGGCGGCCGCGCAGGCCGTGAAGAGCTACTTCGAGGGGTCCGACGACTGACGGACGGCTTCGCCTGGTCCGGCGGCCGCCTCGTCGTGCGCGGTCGACAGCACGGTCGGCGGCGCCCCGGCGGACGCGACCCCCGCTCGGCTGCTCGGCCCCGGTTGCCACTCCGCGCGCGGCAGCTCCATCCGCACGTCCATGCGCCCGTCCGCGTCGGGGCGCCGGCCCACCTCGTGGAAGCCCACCTTGCGGAAAGCGCGTTGGGCGCGCAGGTTGTCGCCGAACGTGTTGAGCTTGACGGTACGCAGGCCGAGGACATCGAACGCGTAGCCGAGGAGGGCGTGCATGGCCTCGGGCCCGTAGCCGCCCGCCCAGTGGGTGCGCTCGCCGATGATGATGCCTAGCGTGCCGACATCGCCGCGCACGTCGTAGAGCTCGGTAGTGCCGATGAAGTCGTCGCGCTCATCGAAGATGCCGAACGTGGCCCTGTCGGAGCGCTTGGAGTCCGTCTTGAGGAGGCGCTTCAGCAGCCATAGCGGCATCCGGTTCGGCGGGGTGCCGTTCAAGTAGGCGATCTCCGGGTCGCGGAAGTGGCTCTGCAAGCGGCGCCAGTCGGCGTCGGAGAACTCCTCCAGCGGCCGCAGCGTCACGCGCCCGTAGGCCGGTCTCATACGGGTTTCAGTCTACATATTTGCCTAGCCACCCTACTCTTCAACGGTGAGTGCGACGGCCGGTCGCCTCGCACCACGGCTATACTCCCCGTACTCCAAGCGCCGCCCAGGGTGCGCGCCCGCCCGAACCAGAGGTGTAAAGGTGCCGAACGACAACGCGAGCAACACCCACGCCACCGGCGGCCGCCCAGCGGCCACACCGGAGCAGTTCGCCAAGGACTTCGCCGCCATGCGTAACGCCATCTCCGGCGTCGTGGTCGGCCAGGAGCGAGTCGTCGAGGAGCTGTTGGTGGCGGCGCTCGCGCGCGGCCACGTGCTCCTGGAGGGCGTGCCGGGCCTCGGCAAGACGCGGCTCGTGCACACGTTCGCGGACGTCTCCGCGCTCCAGTTCTCGCGCATCCAGTTCACGCCGGACCTGATGCCGGCCGACGTCACGGGCACGAACGTCTTCATCGAGGCCGCGGCGCAGAGCCGCTTCGAGTTCCAGCCGGGGCCCGTCTTCACGAACGTGCTGCTGGCGGACGAGATCAACCGGGCCACGCCGAAGACACAGTCGGCGCTCCTCGAGGCCATGCAGGAGCGCGCGGTCACCGTGGCCGGCAGGCGTTATGCGCTCGACGAGCCGTTCATGGTCCTCGCCACGCAGAACCCCCTCGAGATGGAGGGCACGTACCCCCTGCCGGAGGCGCAGCTCGACCGCTTCCTCTTCAAGGTGGTCATCCCGCGGCCGGACGCGGCCACGCTGCAGCGCATCCTCATCGTCACGACGGGCACGACCGAGGCCAAGGCGAGCGCGGTCGTCGACAGGGACCGCCTCCTCACGCTCCAGGCCATGCTCCGGGCCGTGCCCATCGCCGAGGCGGCGATCGCCTACGTTGTGCGCCTCGTCGAGGCCACGCACGCGCACCCGCTCGTGCGTCTGGGCGCTAGCCCGCGCGGCGCCCAGGCCATCACCCTGGCGGCGAAGGGGTACGCCCTCGCGGCGGGTCGGCCGAACGTCGAGTTCGAGGACCTGCGCCGCGCAGCGCTGCCCGCGCTGCGCCACCGCCTCCTCCTCAGCTTCGAGGCCGAGGTGGAGGGCATGACCCAGGACCAGGTGCTCGCCCAGGTGCTCGAGCAGGTGGACAAGGGCCGCTGACCGTGCTCGCCTCCGGCACGCGGGCGCTGCTCGACCGCTACGCCGTCGCTTCCCGCGCCCTGGCGCGCGTAGGGGGCGACCGCAGCGCCGTCGAGGCGGGGCAGAGCGTCGAGTTCCACGACTTCAGGCCGTACCAGCCTGGCGACGAGCTCAGGTACGTCGACTGGCGCGTGTACGCCCGCACGGGCCGCCTCTACACGCGTCTCTACCAGGCCGAGCGAGCCGTTGAGCTGCACCTCGTCCTCGACAACAGCGCGAGCATGGGCCTCGGCGGCAAGCTCGAGCACGCGCGCACGGTCGTGCGGCTGCTGAGCTACGTGGCGCAGCGCGACGCGCCCACCCAGGTCCACCTCCTCTTCGGCGGCGCCACCCCGCGCCTGCGCGGCCGCGCCGGCATGCTCGAGACCTGGCGGTTCATAGACGACGCTCCGCTGCTGAAGGGCGACGGCACGCTGGTGAACGGCGCGCTCGTGAAGGACGGGCTTGCGAACGGCGCGGGCGCCCTCCGAGCCGGCGCTACCCCCGGAGCGGGGGCGGGGCCCCTCACGGGCCTCGTGCCGTTCGCCATGGGGCTGCCGGCTGCGCGCGGGCGCGCGCTCGTCATCGTCGTCTCCGACCTGCTGGAGGACGCCTCCATCGAGCCCGGCCTGGCGGCCTTGCGCTCGCGCGGCGTGGACGTCGGCTTCCTGCAGCTCCTCTCGCCCGCCGAGCTGGACCCGCCCGCCGCGCTGCTGGAGCTGCACGACGTCGAGTCCGGCGAGAAGCTGCCCGCGGGGCCCGACGAGGCGCACGCGTACCGCGAAGAGGTCCGCGCCCACGTGAGGCGTACGCGCGAGGCCATCCTGCGGGCCGGGTACCGCCATCAGTTGTTGACGGCGCCCGCGATGGGTGCCGAGGCCGCTCGCGCTCCGGATGCCCCTGGCGCCCCTGCCACCACTGCCTCGCGGGTCGCGCCTGCCGCATCTGGCGCTCCCGCCGGCCCTGCCGCCTCCGCCGCCTCGGCCACCGAGCGCGCGGCGCTTACGGAGCTCATCAAGCTCGGGCTACTCGTCAAGCGTTAGGTGATCGGTCGCTGCCGGCAGGGTTGGGCTGGCAAACGCCTAGCCGCCGGCTAGGGAGCCTTTCGGTTCGTGGTCTTGTGCAGCAGGAGAGTCGAACGAGGTCGCGAAACGAGAGGGCTACCCCATGCTCGTCACCACGTGATGCCCCTGGGGGCGCTTCGCGAGTGTCGAAGGGGCATCGCGAGGCCCGGTTATGGAAGGCAGTAGGCGAGTATGATATCTAGATGGTGTATCTAGAAGGAGGCGGGTATGGCCTTGAGTATCAAAACGGAGGAGGCGGACCGACTCGCGCGGGAACTGTCCCGCCTGACCGGCGAGACCATGACCGAAGCCATCACGCAAGCCATGCGTGAGAGGTTGGAACGGCTACGCGCCGAGCGAGAGGCGCAGGGGGATTACGTTTCCCGGATGAAGGCGTTCGTCAGCGAGCGCAGACTACGCTATGACCGCCGCCCGCTCACGAAACAGGAATGGGATGAAGCCGTAGGCGACACGCCGGAAGAGCTTGGGCACCCCCGATGGTGATCGTCGATACGTCCGCCATCATCGCGATCATGTTCGAGGAGGCGGAAGCGTCCGGCTGCATGGCCGCTCTCCAGCGAGACACTTCGCGCCGCATATCGGCGGTGAACTATGTCGAGGCCGGGACCGTTCTGGCGGGCAGGATCAAGAGCGCGGACCGGCACGAGGCGGTCGCCGATCTGGATGCGCTCCTGTCCGACTTCAGCATCGGCATCGACCCGATCGACGAGGGCCTGGCGCGCGCTGCCTTGAAGGCACGCCTCGAGTACGGCAAGGGTTTCGGGACGCGAGGTGGCCTGAACTTCGGCGATAGCTTCGCCTACGCCCTCGCGAAACGACATTCCGCCCGGCTCCTCTACGTTGGCGACGACTTCGGGCTAACAGACGTTAGATCTGCCCTGAAGCAGTAGCGGTCGGCCAAGGGGCCCGAGTCTAGGCACTGTCGGCGCCGGATCCGACGGCCCCGAGACGGCCGGCTGCCCGACCCCGCACCCGGGCTCGTGGCGACGCGGCCCGTGCCTGTCCCGCACTACGTATGATGACCAGCGTGAACGAACGTGTGGCACTGATCGTGCTGGCGTTGGTGACGGCGCTGGCGGTCGTCTTCGCGCCCTGGGCCGCCATCAACCGCGAGACGGGCGCACGCAGCGCCGTCGTCCTCCTCCCCGAGCGGTACGTGGACTTCACAGGTCGCACCCAGCCCGTCGAACTCCCGCAGCAGGGCGCGGTCTTCGTGCTCACGCTCATGGGCCTGGCGGCCGTGGTCGCCGGAGGTGCGCTGCCCGTCAAGGCGCGGCGCCTCGCCTGGCTGGCCGGCGGCCTCGTCCTCGTCGTCGGCACGGCCTGGGGCATGCAGCGCCTCACCGCCTCCGTCGATGCGGCCAGGTTCGATGCCTTCTTGAGCGAGGTGCGCGGCGCCATCGAAAGGCCGCGGTCCGCATACGACGTCGACAAGCTCGAGGCGCTGCTCGCCGCCTCGGGCGAACGTGACCTCACGGCCGGGCTGGCAGAAGCCGACGCCGCCGGCCTCGTCATCCGGCGCCTGCCGTACACGAACGCCGGCGTGGGCTTCAGCGCCTTCCTCGCCGTCGTGACGGGCGCCTTCGCGCTCTTCTTCGGTGCCAGGATCTTCAAGGGCTTCAGCCAAGTGCTGGACCGGCTGCTGCGCGCCGCAGCCGTGCCGGCCACGGCCATCCTCCTGGCGCTGCTCGCGGCTGCCGTCGTTATCCTCGCCCTCCAGGCCACCCCCGTCGGAGCCGGCGCGCAAGTGGGCGGGGCGTTCGACGCGCTCGTCGGGCGCCTTGACACGCTCTGGTACGCCTACTACTCCATGTTCCACGACTCGCTCGGCACGGTGAACGGCTTCGCCGAGTCGCTCAAGTTCGCCACCCCGCTCATCTTCACCGGGTTGGCGGTGGCGTTCGGCTTCCAGGCGGGCCTCTTCAACATCGGCGCCCCGGGCCAGATGGTCATGGGCGCCATCTTCGCCATGCTCGCCGGCATCTACATGCCGGGACCGCGCCTCGTCGTGCTGCCCGTCGCCGTCCTGTCCGCCGCGCTCGGCGGCGGCCTCTGGGGCGCACTCCCCGGGTGGCTCAAGGCGCGGTTCGGCGCCAACGAGGTCATCAACACGATCCTCCTCAACTTCGTCGCCGCCTCCGTCCTGCTCTTCATCCTCTCCGCCGGCAACGTGTTCGCCGCCGCTGCGGTGCGCATCTTCGTGGCCATCGGCGTCTTCCTCGTCCTCGTGATCGCCGCCCTCCTCGTCCCCGCCGTGAGGCGCGCGAGCAAGCGCGCGCCGCGCGCCGCGTTCGCAGTAGGGGCAGTGGTCCTGCTGGCCGGCTGCGTCGTGGCGGGCCTGCCGCGCGCGGGCGACCAGCCGATCACGGTGAACATGCCGTTCAAGGTGCCCGGCAACGAGCCGAAGTCGCGGCCGCTCAACGCGGGCGCGCGGCTACCGCAGCTCCCGGCCGTGCTCGGCGTCTCGCGCGGTGGGGTCAACGTCGTGCGCATCGACTACGCCGCCGTCCTCGCGCTGCTCGGCGCCGTGGTGGCCGCCTTCCGCGTCGGGCGCCTCGGCAGGCGGCTAAAGGGGTGGACCGCCCGCCTCGTGGGAGCGCTCCTGGTGGGCGGCGCCCTGTACGGCCTGGGCGCGCTCGTCGGCATAGCGGGCGTGAACACCGCCATCCCGCCGACGAAGCTCAACCTCTCCTTCCTCATCGCCCTCCTCATGGCCGTGTTCGTGCATGTGTTCCTCTTCAAGACACGCTGGGGGTACGAGCTGCGCGCCGTCGGGCTCTCGCCTCGCGCCGCCGAGTACGGCGGCGCGCGCATCGGCCGCAACACGATCATGGCCATGGCGATCAGCGGCGCGCTGGCCGGCCTCACGGCCACGCACTACGTGCTTGGCGGCGCCCTCGAGGACTACGCCCTGCGCCAGTCCATCCCGACGAGCGACGGCTTCGACGGCATCGCGGTCGCGCTCCTCGGGGCCAACCAACCCGCGTTCATCGTCGCCTCGGCGTTCCTGTTCGGGATCCTGAAGTACGGCGGCTCGGTGCTCAACATCACGTTCCCCGACCTCACGCGCGACGTCGTGAGCATGATCCTCGCCCTCGTCGTGCTGTTCATCGCGGCCAAGGGTTTCCTGCCCGAGCGCCTCACTAACCCGCTCAAGTGGGGGGCTAGGCAGGAGGCGGCCGAGGCCGCGGCGGGTGCGGGGACCGCTGCGGCCAACGGAGTCGCAGCGGGAGCGCCAGTTGCGACCGGGACGGAGCCCCGGACATCGACCGCGCGCCACCGCGACCATGAAGGCGAGGGCTGAACCGTGGAGAACACCGTCATCCTGCTCGCCCTCGCCTCCTCGATGCTGCGCGCCACGACGCCGCTCCTGTTCGCCGCCCTCGGCGGGCTCTTCTCCGAGCGCTCCGGCGTCGTCAACATCGCGCTCGAAGGCATCATCCTCTTCGGCGCCATGGCGGCCGCCGTCACCACCCAGCTCGTCGAGGCGCCCTACCTGCGCGCCGACCCGACGGCCAGGGTCTGGTTCGCCCCGTGGCTCGGCCTCCTCGCCGCCATGGTCCTCGGCGCGCTCGTGGCCGGCGTCCACGCGCTCGTGTCCATCCGCTACAAGGCCGACCAGATCATCTCCGGCACCGCCATCAACCTCATGGGCCTCGGCATCCCCGCCGTCGTCCTCGCCGGGCTCTACCACAACACGTCGATCAGCGACCCCATCCGCTCGCGCCTGCCGGAGCTCTCGCTGTTCGGCATCCCGGGCCTGAGCTTCAACGTCCTCGTCTACGTCGCCTTCCTGCTCGTGCCCGTCGTCTGGTTCGTGGTGTTCCGCACCCCCTTCGGCCTGCGGCTGCGCTCCGTCGGCGAGCACCCCGAGGCGGCCGACTCGCTGGGCATCAGCGTCACGCGCATGCGCTACACGGGGGTCATGCTCTCCGGGGTGCTCGCCGGCCTGGGCGGGGCCTACCTCTCTATCGGCAACCTCAACCAGTTCATCAGCGAGATGTCCGGCGGGCGCGGCTTCATCGCCCTCGCGGCCCTGATCTTCGGGAAGTGGCACCCGCTCGGGGTGCTCGGCGCCACGCTCCTGTTCGGCGCGTTCCAGGCCACCGAGGTCCTCCTCGGCGGCGGCAAGCTGCTGCCTCCCACGGTCGTGCAGAGCCTCCCTTACGTCCTGACCATGCTCGTCCTTGCGGGTTTCGTCGGGCGCTCGGTGGCTCCCAAGGCCATCGGCAAGGCGTGGAACAAGTGAGCGCGTCGGCGCCGCGCCGCGCGGGCGTCCTGTTGCACCCGACGTCCTTGCCCGGTCCGCACGGCATCGGCGAGCTGGGGCGCGAGGCCTTCGCGTGGCTCGACTTCCTCGAGTCCGCCGGCCAGCGCCTGTGGCAGGTCATGCCCCTCGGCCCGACGGGCTACGGCGACAGCCCGTACCAGTGCTTCAGCGCCTTCGCGGGCAACCACTACCTCATCGACCTGGAGGCGCTCGAGCGCGCCGGTCACCTGAGCGCGGCCGACCTGGCCGACCTGCGGGCGTTGCCGCCGGAGCGCGCCGACTTCGGGAGCGTCATCCCGCGCAAGCTCACGCTCCTCGCCAAGGCGGCCGAGAGCTTCCTCGCGTCCGCCGGCGCGGCCGAGCGCGCCGCGCTGGACGCGTTCACGCGCGCGAACTCCGCCTGGCTGGCCGACTACGCCCTCTTCATGGCCCTCAAGGAGGCGAACGGCGGCAAGGCGTGGAACGAGTGGGAAGCACCTGTGCGCGACCGCGATCCGGCGGCGTTGGCGCGCGCGAGGACCGACCTGGCGGCCGCCGTAGCCAGGCACACCGTCTGGCAGTACTGGTTCCGCGAGCAGTGGGACGCGCTCCATGCCTACGCCGGCGCGCGCGACATCGTCATCCTCGGCGACATCCCGATCTTCGTCGCCCACGACTCGGCCGACACGTGGGCGCGCCCGGACCAGTTCCACCTTGACGCTACCGGCAGGCCCACCGTGGTGGCCGGCGTGCCCCCCGACTACTTCTCGGCCACCGGCCAGCGCTGGGGCAACCCCCTGTACCGCTGGGACGTCATGGCGCGAGACGGCTACGCGTGGTGGGTGGAGCGCGTGCGCGCCACCCTCGGCCTGGTCGACATGGTGCGCATCGACCACTTCCGGGGTTTCGCGGCCTACTGGGAGATCCCGGCATCGGAGCCGACGGCCGTGAAGGGCCGCTGGGTCGCCGGGCCGGGCCAGGCGCTCTTCGACGCGCTCCGAGCGGCCCTCGGCGAGCTCCCGCTCGTGGCGGAGGACCTGGGCGTCATCACGCCCGACGTCGACGCGCTGCGCACAGCCAACGGTCTGCCCGGCATGAAGGTCCTCCAGTTCGCCTTCGCCGGCGACGCGGACGACCCGTACCTGCCCCACAACTACGACGCTGACTGCGTCGTCTACACCGGCACGCACGACAACGACACGACGGCCGGCTGGTTCGCGAGCGCGCCGGACGCCGAGCGCGACCTCGTGCGGCGCTACCTGGCGTGCGACGACGCGGAAGTGCCGTGGGCGCTCCTGCGCCTCGCCATGGCGTCCGTCGCGAGGACGGCCGTAGTCACCCTGCAGGACGCGCTGGGGCTCGGTGGCGAGGCCCGCATGAACACCCCGGGCGTCGCTACCGGCAACTGGAGCTGGCGCTTCGAGTGGCAGGACGTGCCCTACTGGGTGGCGCCGCAGCTCCGCGAGCTGGCGGTGCTGTTCGGCCGCCTGCCGGGCCGCGGGCCGGTCGACACCCCGTACCGCCAGTCCACCACGAGCGACGCCTGAGCGCGCGCCGCGCGAGGGTGCCGCGTGAGGGTGCCGCGGCGCCGGCGGTCCGCCGCGGCCACGGAGCGCCGCCGGCTCGCGCGGCCCCGTGACCGCCGGTCCGCTCAGCTCCTGAAGATGACGGACTCGCGCTTGAAGTTGCGCAGGGCGAAGCGCAGCAGGAGCACGACGGCCGCCAGCATCACCGCCCACGTGATGAGGACCTCCCGGCCACCGCCCACGCCGCGCACGACGTTGTCCATCAGGACGAGGACGTTGAGGACGGGCACGTAGTACACGGAGTCGGAGAGGCCGATCAGGTCCTTGAACTGCAGGGCGACGGCGGGGATGACGAACAGGAACGAGAGCGGCGCCACGTAGCTCTGCGCTTCCTTGAACGAGCGCGCGAACATGGCGATCCCTAGGAGCAGCGCCGAGACGAAGGCGGAGAGGAGCAGCGCGCTCACGACGAGGGTGAGCACCGTGGCGGGCGTGAGGGTGATGCTGCCGCCCATGATGTTCACCATCCCGCTCGCGCCCTCGCCCAGGCGGGGCACGATGAGCTTCGCCATGACCGTGCCGCCGATGATGATGCCGAGGATGGCCATCAGCGCGGCGCTGAGCCCGAAGGTCATGGTCGCGATGAACTTGCCCGCCACGACCTCGGCGCGGCGCACGGGCGCCACGAGCAGCACTTCGAGGGTGCCGCGCTCCTTCTCACCCGCCGTCGCGTCGATCGCCGTCATCTGGCCGCCCGTTAGGGTCCAGATGGCGATGAAGAACGGGATGAGCCACGAGAGCTGCCCGCTGCTGCGCTCGGCCTGGCTGCTGGCGTCGACGGTCTGCACCGTAACGGGCTGCAGGACGCTCGCGTCTAGCCCGGCGGCGCTCAGGCGCGCGGCGACGACCCCGGCCTGGTAGTCGGCGAAGGCCTGCTGCACCTTCGACGCGTTCAGCTCGCTCTTCATGTTCCCGACCTTGCTATGCACCTGCACGATGGCGCTGCCGCCGTCCGCGAGCGCGTCCTCGAAGCCGGTCGGGATGACGACGGCCACGTCCACCGTGCCGCCCCGCACGGCCTCATCGGCGTCCGCCACGGGCTCGAGCGCGAGGTTGGCGGCCGTGAAGGCGGCGCGCAGCTCCGCCGGGACGTTCGCCTCGCCGACCACGCCGACGCTCGTCACCGTGACCTGTTCGCGCTCGAACAGGCTGCCGAGCAGGAGCGGCATGCCGATCATCATCACGGGCACGAGCACGAGCGGGATGACGAGGTTGGAGACGATGGCCCGCGTGTCGCGCAGGGTGGAGACGATCTCCTTGCGGGCGAGGCGCAGGATGACGGCCGGTCTCACGCGGCCACCCCCCGCGACGTGTCGTAGCGGTTGACCAGGCGGAAGAACGCCTCCTCCAAGCCCTTGCCGTCGCCCTGCGCGGCGAGCTCGGCGACGGTCCCCTCGGCGATCTTGCGGCCCCGGTAGATGATGCACGCGCGGTCGCAGAGCTCCTCGACCTCGCTCATCACGTGCGTCGAGTAGACGACGGCGCGCCCGGCGCTCGGGTACGCCTTGACGAAGTCGATGACGGCGCGACGCGCCACGACGTCGAGGCCGCTGGTCGCCTCGTCGAAGAAGATGACCTGCGGGTCGTGCAGAACGGCGCGCGCGATGACCACCTTCTGCTTCATGCCGGTCGAGAAGCCGCCGGCCCGGCGCGACAGGGTGTCGCCGAGCTGGAGGAGCTGGTCCAGCTCCGCGATCCGCGCCTCGATGGCCGCGCTGCGCATGCCGTAGAGGCCGCCGAAGTAGTGGAGGATCTCGCGGCCCGTGAGGCGGTCGTAGAGGCCCATGCCGCCGTTGACCACGCCGATGGCCGCGCGCACCAGCTCGGCGTCCTTGACGATGTCGTGACCGGCGACCGTGGCCGTGCCCGCGTCGGGCTGGAGCAGGGTGGCGAGGATCCGCAGCGTGGTGGTCTTGCCGGCCCCGTTGGGCCCGAGCACGCCGAACACTTCCGATGCCTTCACGGCGAAGCTCAGGTCGTCGACTGCCTTGACGGAGCCGAAGGCCTTGCTGAGGCCGGTGGCGGAGACGAGTTCGTTCACATCCGCGATGTTAGCAGACGGTTCCGTGAGGGCCGGACGGCGGCCGGATGGCCCGCGTCGCGGCCGGGCGCCCGTGCGCCGCGGGGGCCGCCGCCGGGCGCCCGGCGGCGGCAGAGGCGGTCGACCGGCGCCCGCCGGCGCTTGCTATCATCCAGGTGTGACACAGCGCGAGTTAGCCGCGTTGGACGCGTACCAGCTCCTGCCGCGGGCGCTGCACGACGTCGCCAACACCGACACAACGGCCGCCGTCCTCGGGCTCACGCTCGCGGCTCCCATCGTGCCGAGACGACGCCGTGGCGACGCCGTGGCTAGCGGCCAGCTGACCGCGTTGCCGGCCGAGGCCGTGCTCGGCGCGGCGGAACGGCACCCGGCCGTACACACGGTGGCCGTCCTGCCGCCCCGCGCGATGTCGGAGCTCGTGAGCCAGGTGAAGCGCCTGGCCGGTCTCGGGGTGGCCGCCATCGGCCTCGACCTGGCGCCCCTCGCCGACACCGCTCCGTTCGGCGTCGAGGAGTGGCGCCCGCGCGGCCGCGAGGACCTCGCGGAGCTCCGGGCCGCCGCCGGCTGCCCCTTGTGGCTCTTCGGCGTGGCCTCCGCGGCCGACGCCGAGGTGGCCGCGGAGGCCGGCGTCGACGCCGTGGTCGTGAGCGGCGCGCTCGGCGCTCACTTGGCGGCCCCGCCCGTGATCGAGCTGCTCCCCGAGGTGGTCGACGCCGCCGGCGGCATGCTCACCATCGCGGCTGGCGGCCCCGTTCGCGACGGGATCGACGTCATGCGTTACCTCGCCGTCGGGGCCGAGGTCGTCGTGGTCGAGGGCGACCGCGACCCCATCGACATCGCGGCCGAGCTCGCGTACGCGATGCGGCTCACGGCCTGCGCCAACCTGGGCGACATCGGTTACGACCTCCTCTTCGCGCCCGCCTTCGAGGAGCCGTGATCGCCTTCGTCGAGGGCATCGTGGCCGCGGTCGGCGAGGCCAGCGTCGTCGTTTCCGTCGGGGGCATCGGCCTCGAGGTCATGGCCCCCAGCTCCACCCTGGCCAAGTGCGTCGTAGGGCGCGAAGCGCGCCTGCGCACCCACCTGGTCGTCAGGGAGGAACAGCCCAGCCTCTACGGCTTCCATCAGGCCGAGCAGCTCGCCTTGTTCAAGCGCCTGCTCGAGGTGGGCGGCATCGGCCCCAAGCTCGCGCTCGGCATCCTCTCGAGCCTGAACGCCAACTTGATCGTGACCGCCGTCCTGAACGGCGACCCGGGCCTGCTGACGAGCGCGCCGGGGGTGGGCAAGCGCACGGCCGAGCGCATCGTCCTGGAGCTCAAGGGGCGGCTCCCGGACGAGCTGGTGGCGCTCGCGACCGGCGGCGGGGCGGTGCCGGGCGGCAAGGCCGGCGCGAGCCCTGCGGCGGAGGACGCGGTGGCCGCCCTGCTCGCCCTCGGGTACCGCGAGGGCCAGGTGAGGGCCGCCGTCGCGGAGCTGGTGGCCAAGGCGCCTGCCGACGCCGCCGAGGCGCTCATCCGCAAGGCGCTGGCTCAACTGCGCTGAGGCGCTACCTCAGGCCGGCACGCCGCCCGAGCGCAGCGCGGTCGCGGGGTCGACGACCTCGAGGCCGAACGTCTGGCCGACGGCCCCGTACGTGATGGCGCCGGCGTGGGTGTTGAGGCCCTTGAGGAACGCCGGGTCCTCCTGCAGGGCGGTCAAGCCCTTGGCGGCGAGGCGCAGGGCGTACGGCAGCGTCTGGTTCGAGAGGGCGCGGGTGCTCGTGTTCGGCACGGCGCCCGGCATGTTGGCGACCCCGTAGTGCACGACGCCGTCGACGACGTACGTCGGGCTCTCGTGCGTGGTGGCGTGGATCGTCTCGATGCAGCCGCCCTGGTCGACGGCCACGTCGACGATCACGCTGCCGGGCTTCATCAGGGCGAGCATGTCGCGCGTGACGAGCCGCGGTGCGCGGGCGCCGGGGATGAGCACGGCGCCGATGAGCAGGTCGGTCACGGGCAGGAGCTCGCGCAGGTTGCCGAGGTTGCTCGCCATCGTCTGGACGCGGCCGCCGAAGACGTCGTCCAGGTACTGCAGGCGAGCGTGGCTGACGTCGAGGAGGTTGACCCGCGCTCCGAGCCCGAGCGAGATCTTGGCGGCGTTCGTGCCCACCACGCCCGCGCCGATGATGGTGACGACGCCCGTCTGCACGCCGGGGACACCGGCGAGAAGCACGCCCTTGCCGCCGTGCGCACGCTCGAGGAAGTGCGCACCGACCTGGGGCGCCATCCTGCCCGCCACCTCGCTCATGGGGGTGAGGAGGGGCAGGGTGCCGTTGGGGAGCTGGACGGTCTCGTACGCCACCGCGGTGGTCCGGCTGGTCACGAGGGCGTCCGTGAGGGGCCGGTCGGCCGCGAGGTGCAAGTAGGTGAAGAGCAGCAGGTCGGGGCGCAAGTAGCCGTACTCGCGCTCGATGGGCTCCTTGACCTTCAGGACGAGCTGCTGGCCCCAGGCGTCCGACACGCTGCCCAGTTCGGCACCGGCGGCCAGGTACTCCTCGTCCGGGAAGCTGGAGCCCAGCCCCGCGCCCGTCTCGACGACGACGCGGTGGCCGGCGCTGGTGAGGGCGTGGACGGCGCCGGGCGTGGCGGCCACCCGGTACTCCTGCGGCTTGATCTCTTTGGGGATCCCGATGTTCATCTTCCAGCTCCCTGTGGGGGCGACGCTGAAGCGGCCCCCGCGTGGTTCTTGAGAGACAACCTCACGAGTCTACCCAGCCGGACGCCCCCTCCGGAGTGGCAAGTAGCGCAGGTCGTGACACGGGAACGGGCGTGAGGCGCGGACCACGCGTGCCGTCTCGGCGGCGTCAGGGCGTCATGCCGCGCTGCCACACGCGCGCATAGCGCACGCGCCCGTCCGGGCCGGGCTCGACGATGGCGGCGAGGTTCCCCTCCCCGTCGACGAGCGCGGTGGTGCCCGTCAGGCCCAACTCGACCTGCTTGCCCTGCCGGACGGCGGTCGCCGCGCGGTCGTCGAGATGCGCGCACGGGTAGGGCAGGAGCGCGACCGGGTCGAGGGGCGTTGCCGAAGAGACCGCGTCGAGCGGCGAGCAGTCCGCCAGGTCGACCTTGCCGGCCCTCACCCTGACGAGGCCGGCGAGGTGGGCGGGCACGCCGAGGCGTGCGCCGAGGTCGCGCGCGAACGAGCGCACGTAGGTGCCGGCCGCGACGGTGACGGACACTAGCGCGCACGGCAGCTCGGCGAGCTCGGGCGGCAGGTCGAAGCCGCGGCCGCCGGGCGCGTCGGACGGTCGCCAGGCGGAGCGGCCGGCACCCTTGGCGCCCTGGGTAGGGTCGGCTGGTCCGGGCGCGGAGCCGGCAGGCGGGTCCCAGCGCCGCGGTGCGAAGCCGTGAGGTAGGTCCCCGCGCCGCGGCGCGAAGGCCAGGACCTCCACGCTGCGGTAAGCGACCGGCCGGGCCGGCGGCTCGGTCGCCTCGCCGCGGCGCGCGGCGGCGTAGCTCCGCGTGCCGCCTTGCTTGATGGCGGAGAAGGCGGGCGGGCGCTGCTCGGTGAGGCCGAGGAAGGTGCGTGCGGCGGTCGCGACGCCCGCTCGCGTCAGCGCCGCCAGCGCGTCGGGCGCCGCGCGGGTCAACGCGCCCTCGTCCTCGGGCGGCTCGGCGTCGAGCGTGGGCGTGCCGAGCCCGAAGGCCACCCACGCCAGGTACTCCTTGTCGCTCGCGGTGAGGAACGGCGACAGCTTTGTGGCCTCCTCGGAGAGGAGCACGAGCACGCCGGTTGCCAGCGGGTCGAGCGTGCCGGCGTGGCCGACCCGCCGCGTGCCGAGCAGGCGGCGGGCGCGGGCGACGACGTCGTGGGAGCTCGAGCCGAGCGGTTTGTCGACGGGGTGGACGGGCATGGGCTAGCCGCGGCGGAGGCCGTGCACTCGCCTAGTAGAAGAGCGCTCTGACCCAGGGGCTGAGGAGCGCAGCGGCCAGCAGCCCCAGGTGCATGGTGAGCTGCGCCACCAGCACTTCCCAGCCGCTCCTCCGGCGCCGGTAGGCGTCGGCCAGGAGCAGCCCCATTACGACGAGCAGCAGGGTGGGCGTGCCGAAGGCGATGGCCGACAGGGAGGCCGAGGCGACGGCCGCGATGGCCCCGTCGTACCTGCGCGTGAGCGGCGTCATCACGAACGGCCGGAAGTAGATCTCGGCGAGGGGCACGAGGAAGGCCGCGGCCACTACGAAGGGCGAGACGCGCACGAAGTCCAGGTAGAACCGGCCGAGCCCCCCGTCGAAGTAGTGCAGGTAGGCGAGGGTGGCGGCGAGGAACAGCGCACCCCACCCGATCCCGTAAGAGGTGAAGCGCGAGCCGCCGAGGAGCGTCTCCATGGCGTCGAAGCCGTTGCTCTGCACCCGGCGCCAGGCCAGCAGCGCCAGCAGCACGGCGAACACCGTCACGAAGAGCGCGTGCGTCTCGCTCCGCAGCGGCGGCGTGACGATGGCCAACGAGTTGTCGTACCGCACGAGGCCGTAGACGACCGTCACGAGGAGCGCGAGCAGCAGCGCGGCGAACAGGGTCGAGTAGACCTGGCCGACGCTCCAGTTCCGCGGGCCGTCGACCACCTCGAGGGTGGAGGACGACGCGATGCGGCTCTCGCCGATGAGGTGCGCGCCGACGAGGAGCACGAGCAGGAGGAGCCAGATGAGCGAGTTGCCGCGCAGGAAGGACGTCAGGTTCTCGCGCTTCAACGACTCGCGCATGGCGAGCCCGCCCGCGTCGACGTCACCCTGGGCGTAGGCGATCAGGGCCAGGGCGCGCAGATCGTCGGCCTGGGCCGAGACGTTGCGTACCCCGCGGAGCTGGTGCGCCGTGGCGATGTTGCCGTTGGCGGCGTCGAGCTCCCCGTTCGCCCACTGCGCGCGGCCCATCAGCGAGCGCACGTCGGGGTTCCGGTCGTCGCCCGTGAGGTTGATGTAGCTCTGCAGCTGCTGCTCCGCCGAGGCCGGCTCGCCGAGGCGCAGCCTGAGCCTGGCGTCGGCCAGCCGGTAGCCGACGTCGAGGGGGTTGCCGAGGATCGCGTCGGCGTAGGCGTCGAGCGCCTCGCCGAACCGGCCCTGGCTCTGCATGATGCGGCCTTGCAGGAACGCGACCCGCCCCTGCAGCTCGACGTTCCCCTGCGTCGCCAGGCGGCCCTTCGCCTCTTGCAGTAACGCTTCCGCGTCGCCCGGCCGGTGGTTGGCGAGGGCGGCCTCGGCCAGGAGCACTATGGGCTCGGCCGTGTCGATCCGGTTGCGCACGCGGCGCAGGCGGTTCTCGGCGCTCGCCACCTCGCCGAGGCCCAGCTCGATGCGGGCGAGGGCCAGCTCGGCAGCGGCGAAGTCCGGGCGGATCTGGAGGGCGTTGAGACAGGCCTGCCGGCCCGTCTCGAGGTCGCCACCGGCCTCGAAGCGAAGGCATTGCTGGTAGTAACGGTTCTCGTCGAACCCCTGTGCGTGCGCCGCGCCCGCGGCCAACACCAGGACGACGACGAGTAGCGCCAAGGGGCGCGACCGCATACTCACGAGTGCGGCTCCCCGGTTGCCTGACATGCGTTCCCTTCCCGCTAGTCGATGTCTAGCCCGACCTCATCATGCAGCGGCCGGCCGCCTCGAAGAGGTTACTTCGTTCACTCGCGCGGCGTAGATGCGGTTAAGGTTCCCTGAAGCCGGCTCCGGCGGGCGGTTCACGCGCCACTGATAGCATCCTTGCATGACGTGCGCTGAGCATGGGCGCTGCAGTGGCCTGGTACGAGGATGAGCATCGCGTTCTTGCTGATGCTCGGCCAGGCGGTCTTCCAGCTTCCTGCCATGCCCGAGGGGACGGAGGTCCGCATCGTCTCCGTCGACCTCCTGACCGTTTACGCTTCGGCCAAGGTCGTCGACGGACACCTCGTGTTCGGCGAGTTCCCGCCCTCAGGCACCGAGGTACGAGTGCTCATCTTCCCACCCGACGACGACGTACGCTCCAAGGCGGCGCAGCTCGCGGGCGCGACCGCCTACAAAGGCACGGTCACGCCAGGCGGCGCCGACGTGCAACTGGCCGTCGAAGGGCGGTCCCGACCCTTGTCCTTACGCGAGATCCTCCTGGAGGAGCGCGAGATCTGGCTCGACCTACCGATAGGAAGGAGCCTCTAAGCATGTCTGCCAAACGGATCCTCATAGTCGAAGACGACGTCGACATCCTGCGGCTGCTCAGCCGCGAGCTCGAGGACGCCGGCTTCGAGGTCATGGCGTTCGACAGCGGCATGCGCGGCCTGTCCGCGGTGCGGGAGTCCAGCCCGGACCTGGTCATCCTCGACCTTGGCCTGCCCGACATCAGCGGTCAGGAGATCGCCAGGCGGCTGCGCCACACGGGAAACATCCCGATCATCATCCTCACGGCCGCCGACGAGGTCGGCACGAAGGTCGAGATGCTCAACGCGGGCGCGGACGACTACCTGGCGAAGCCGTTCCACGTCGAGGAGCTGCTCGCCCGGGTCAACGTGCAACTGCGCAAGCGCACCCTCGGCGTGACGCAGAAGATCGGCGAGCTGACGATCGATCCGGCGCGCAGGCAGGTCTTCTGGGCCTCGGAGGAAGTGCGCTTCAGCCCCCGCGAGTACGAGCTCCTGCACTACCTCGCCGGCCAGCCGGGCCGGGTCTACAGTCGCAAGGAGATCGAGCACAACGTCTGGGGGGAGGAGCTGCCGCCGTCGTCGAACGTCGTCGACGTGCACATCGCCAACATCCGAGGCAAGCTCCGCGACGCGGGCGGCTTCGGAGTGATCCGCACCGTGCGCGGCGTCGGCTACGCCCTGAAGTCCTGACGGTCGGAGCGGCACCACGGTGAAGCGCCTGCCCGCGTTGCGCCTCACCACGCCACGCCTCGCCCTCACGTGGCGCGTGGCGCTCCTCGCCGGCACCGCCATCGCACTGCTCGCCGGCCTGACCATGGTGGTCACGTACCAGGTCGTGCGCGCCGGGCTCTACCAGGAGTTGCGGCGCACCCTCAAGGAGGACGCGAGCGTCGTCGCCGCGCTGTACAACTCCGGCGAGGGCAGCGCGCGCACGAGCCTGACGGGCGCGACGGGCGGGGTCGTGCTGCAGGTGTACGACCCGGCCGGCAACCTCCTCGTCGCCAGCCGGCCCGAGTTCGAGCTCGCCGCCGCCGCGCTGCCGCCCGCCGACGTCGTGGCCGGCCACGGGGTCCCAACGACCTGGAGCGGCTCGGTCGACGGCCGGCGCATGGAGGCCGCGCTGGCGCCTTTCGAGCTCGGCGTGGTGGTCGTGTTGACCGATCCCGCGTACATCGGGGCCGTGCTCGCCGACCTGTCGCGGAACCTCCTGATCGCGGCCGTGCTCCTCGTCGTCGTCAGCCTGCTCGTCGGCTACGTCGTGGCCGCGGCATCGCTCAGGCCCCTCGTCCGGCTCGCGCGCCTGGCCGGCACGCTCGGCCCCGAGCACCTCGAGGCCATCGAGTACGACGGCCCGCGCGACGAGATCGGGCGCCTGACGGCCGCGCTCAACGGGCTGGTCGAGCGGCTGCGCCAGGCGCTCGACGCGCAGAGGGTGTTCCTCGCCGAGACGAGCCACGAGCTGCGGACACCGCTCACGAGCCTGCGCGGCTTCCTCGACCGCGCCGTGAGGCGCGCCAAGCCCGAGGTGCGCGACGACCTGGCGGACGCCCAGCGCGTGGCCGGCAGCATGACGCGCCTGGTGGAGGACCTCCTCCAACTCTCCCGCGGCCAGCTCGTCGTCGACCCCAACCCGCACCTCGTCGAGCTCCGCTCCGACGTGCTCGGGCTCGTGGCCGGCGAGTTCCCCGGCGTCAGGGTGGCCTCCGGGCAGCCGGCCCTCGTGCTCGGCGACCCGCTGCGGCTCACGCAGATGGTGCGCAACCTGACGGCCAACGCGGTGCGCGCGGCGTCCGAGCCCGGCGCCGTCACCCTAGGGCTCGACGCGGAGGACGGCTACGCCACGGTGAGCGTCTCCGACGACGGCCCGGGCATAGCGCCGGAGCTGCTGCAGAAGATCTTCGAGAAGTTCTACAAGGGCGCGGGCGGCGGCTCCGGCCTCGGCCTCGCCATCGCTCGGCAGGTCGCCGAGCACCACGCCGGCTCCATAGCGGTCGAGAGTCGGCCGGGCACGACCGTCTTCCGCGTGCGCCTGCCGTTGGCGGACGCCGGGGAGGACGAGTGAGGGCGCGGTAGGCCGCGCTGCCTGGTAGCCGGCTGCGAGGTCGACCGCCGAGCCGCTTGGCCCTGCTAGAGCTTCGGCAGGGTGACGCCCGTCTGCCCCTGGTACTTCCCGTGGCGGTCGGCGTAGGTGGTCTCCGGCCTGTCTCCCTGGAAGAACAGTAGCTGCACTATGCCCTCGTTGGCGTACACCTTGGCCGGTAGCGGCGTGGTGTTGCTGAGCTCCAGCGTGACATGGCCTTCCCAACCCGGCTCTAGAGGCGTTACGTTTGCGACTATGCCACACCGAGCGTACGAGGATTTTCCTAGTGCTACGACCATAGTATCATCGGGTATCTTAAGATACTCAACCGATCTGGTTAGCACGAATGAGTTCGGTGGGATGATGCAGGTATCGCCGCCCCACTCCACCAGGCTGCGCGTGTCGAACTCCTTCGGGTCCACTACCGTGTTGAAAGCGTTGACGAAGATGCGCCACTCCGGCGCCGCGCGCAGGTCGTAGCCGAAGCTCGACAGGCCGTAGCTGATGACGCCCTCGCGCACGAGGCGCTCCTCGAACGGCGTGATCATGCCCGCGCGGGCGCGTTCCCTTATCCATCTGTCCGGCCGGATGCTCACGTTCGGCACTCTACCAACGCGGCGCGCCCCGGGGGGGCTTGCGCGCCGTCGGTATCAAAGTGATATCATCATGATACTGAGAGGGCGCGACCGAAGCCCTCAGGTGGAGGCGAAGTGAACCAGGTAGTAGAGAAGGAAGCCAGGGTCGTCAACGGGTTCGTCGGGCTTGTCAGCATGGTGCTCGCCATCCTGGGCGGCGGCGCCATGTTCGTCCTCGGCATCTACTACGAGGTGTGGCCCATCTTCGCGGCCGGCTTGCTGCTCGTCCTCGTAGGCGTGTTGGGGGCCAACGGCCTCGTGGCCGTCCAGCCCAACCAGGCCCGCGTCCTCACGTTCTTCGGCTCGTACGCCGGGTCCGTCCGCCGCTCGGGCTTCTGGTACGTGAACCCGTTCACCGCCAAGAAGAGGGTGAGCCTGCGCGTCCGCAACTTCACGAGCGAGCGCATCAAGGTCAACGATGCCGACGGCAACCCCGTCGAGATAGCCGCCGTGGTCGTATGGCGCGTGGCGGAGTCCGCCAAGGCAGTCTTCGACGTCGACGACTACGAGCAGTTCGTCGGCATCCAGTCCGAGACGGCGCTGCGCGGCCTCGCCACGCGCTACCCGTACGACTCGGCCGGCGAGGAGCGCCCGTCGCTGCGTGAGAACCCCGAGGAGCTCGCCAACGCGCTGCGGCTCGAGCTGGAGGAGCGCCTCCAGGTCGCCGGGGTGGACGTCATCGAGGCGCGGCTCACCCACCTGGCCTACGCGCCGGAGATCGCCCAGGCCATGTTGCGCAGGCAGCAGGCGCAGGCCGTCGTCTCCGCCAGGCGCCTCATCGTCGAGGCGGCGGTCGGCATGGTCGAGGACGCGCTCAGGGGCCTCTCCGAGCGCGGCGTGGTCGACCTGGACGACGACAAGCGCGCAGCCATGGCCAACAACCTCATGGTCGCGCTGACGAGCGAGCAGTCCGTCTCGCCCGTGGTCAACGCCGGCACGCTGTACGGCGGCTAGGAGGGGTGGCGATGAACCGCACGACGTTCGCACACCGCCGGCCGGCACCGCGCACGAAGCTCCTGGTCGGCCTTACCGGCCTCTCGGCCTTCCTGGCCCCTCTCGCCGCGGCTCAAGGCGCGGCGGGGACCGGCGAGCCCGCCCCCGCTGTCGTCTACGACCTGTCGGTCGGCGGCGCCGCGATCGGCGAGGTCGGGGTCGCGCTCACGAGGGCCGGGGCCGCCGGCGGCGAGTCGCGCTCGCACCTCGAGGTGCCGGGCGCCTTCGACCTCACGGATCACCTCGTCACCGCCGAGAACGGCGCCGCGCGCGCCTACGCGCTCACGGGCACGTTCCAGGGCGTGGCGATCTCGATAGCGGTCGGCTTCGCGCCGGACGCCGCCGCCTTCACCATCGAGCAGGGCGGCCAGAAGCAGCAGCTGAGCCTGCCCCTTCCGGGCGACGTCTACGTCATGGACAACAACTTCCTCGACGGCATGCAGTTCATCGTCGACCGCGCGGTGGCGGCAGGCGGTGACCTCGAGGTCGACGTGATCGTGCCCCAGGCCGTCGTCCTCGGCCGCATGGAGCTGCAGGCGCCCGTCGCCGCCACCGTCCGGTACGCGGGCGCCGAGGTGGCGGCCAGGCGCGTCGAGGCCTCGATGAGCGTCGGCGCGCAGACGGCCAAGCTCGTCGCCTACCTCGACGACGCCGGCACCATCCTCGTGCTTACGTCCGACCCCGGCGCGGCCCGCTTCGAGCGGCGAGCGCAAGGCGCGGAGGACGCGGGCGCCCAGGGCGCCGCGCGGGCCACGGGCGCCGCCGCGACGCTCGCAGCGCAGCAGGCGGCGCTCGACGCGCGCCTCGCCGAGCAGTCCGCGTGCCTGGTCGAACGCGACGCCGCCGTCGTGAGCGCCGGCGCCCAGCTGGTGGGCAAGCTCACCCTGCCGCGCTCCGCCGCGGACGGCGGACGCCCCGCACCGACGCTCGTCCTGCTGCCGGGCTCCGGCCCCGTCGACCTCGACGGCAACACGCCCCCCGTGCTCGTCAACGCGGGCTACAAGCAGCTCGCCTACGCCCTCGCCTGCCACGGCTACGGGGTCCTGCGCGCCTCCAAGCTCGGCATCCCGCCCTCGACGGGCGACGCGAACGCCGTCACCATCGCGACCTACGCCCGGAACCTCGCCGACTGGTTCGCGTTCCTGGCCGACCAGCCGGGCGTCGACGCGACCCGCCTAGGCGTGATGGGCCACTCCGAAGGCGGGCTCGTGGCCCTGTACGCCGTGGCCGAGGGGTACGTCGCGCCGGCGGCCGTCGTGCTCCTCGCCAGCCCGGGCCGACCGCTCGACGTGGTCCTCAGGGAGCAGCTCCTCGCCCGCAGCGCCGAGGCGGGCGCCGGTCAGGAGCAGCTCGCCGAGCTGGCCGGCCAGATCGACGACCTCGTGGCGGCTGTTCGCGCCTCGACCGGCACTGCGCTGGAGGTCACGCCCGAGCTGCAGGCCAACCCGCTCACGCCGCTCTTCGCCAACGCCGCCGGGCTGCTGCGCAGCGAGTTCGCCCAGGACCCGGCCGAGCTGGCGGCGCGCGTGAGCGTGCCCGTCGCCGTCCTGCAAGGGGAGAAGGACATCCAGATCGGCGTGAACGACGCCGAGGCCATCGCGGGGGCCGCGTCCGGGTCCACGCTCTTACTGTTCCCGGACCTCACGCATAACCTCGTCGATACGCGCGGCCCCGCCCTGTCGCTGCCGTTGCCGGGCGCCGGAGCGCAGGTCTCGCCGACGCTCGTCCAGGTCATCGCCACCTACTTGGCCGGCAACCTGCGCCCCGGCAGGTGAGGCGGGCCTAGATGCCCGAGAAGCACCGCTTCCTGCTGCGGCTCGACCAGAAGGTGCACGCTGCCGTGGAGAAGTGGGCGGCGGACGACATGCGCAGCCTCAACGCCCAGATCGAGTACCTGCTGACCGAGGCGTTGAAGCGGGCCGGTCGTTACAAGGAGGACCCGGCACGCGAGGCAGCGGGCGCCCCGCGTCCGCAGGGGGGCGACCGCTAGCGCCGGCGCCGACCGCCCCGCCTGCGGCGAAGCGCCCCGTGCCGCGAAGGCGGCTACCGCCGGCGCCATCCTCTCCGCTCGTCGGTATCAGCGCGACGGGTTGCGCAGGTAGCGGTCGACGTCGCGGTTATGCGCCTGCAGGTTCGTGTTCGGGCGGAAGATGGGCTGGCCGCCCTCCGTCCCGTGGAGGAAGTAGAGGTACGGCACCCCCTCAGGGTCGAGGCGCTGCGGCTGCAGCACGGCCAGCAGCGCCTCGCGCCCCGGGTTGCCGATGGGCCCCTCGGGCAGGCCCGGGCGCGTGTAGGTGTTCCACGGCGTGTCCTTGCGCAGGTCGCCGGCCACGGCGTCCAGCTCGGGGAGCGCCTTGCCGAGGCCGTACGCCACCGTCGGGTCGGACTGGAGTGGCATCCCGTCGTCGAGGCGGTTACGGAACACCCCGGCGATGATCGGCATCTCCTCGGCCGACGCGGCCTCGGCCTGGACCATGCTCGCGAGCGTCACCCACTCGTGCACCCGCAACCCGCTGGCCGCGAGGTCGGCCACGACGGCGCCCGTCAGCTCGTCCTCGAAGCGCGCTACCAGCGCGCCGAGCGCCTGCGCGGCGCTCGTGCGCACGGGCAGGTCGTAGCTGGCGGGGAAGAGGTACCCCTCCAGCGAGGCGCCCTCGGGCAGCCCCGGCGGGGCCAGCTCGCCGGGCGAGCGCACGAGCGCGGCGAGCTCCAGCTCCTCACCCAGGTCGTTGGCCGCCAGGCGGGCGATGACCGCCTCCGCGCGCCAGCCCTCGGGGATGACTATGCGAACCGTGCGTGGCCGCCCGCCCGCGGCGAGCGCCGCCGCGATCTCGCGGCTGCTCATGGCCGGCGTCAGGTCGTAGAGCCCCTCGCCCATCTTGCGGTCCAGGTCGGTGAGGCGCAGGAGGAGCTCGAACGCCAGCGCGGAGCGCACGAGCCCGGCCGCCTCCAGGGCGTCCGCGATCCGCGAGCCGCCCCAGCCGGGCAGGACCTCGAACTCTACGGGCGTCGCGGTTGCGCTCACGGGCGAGAGGACGAAGCGCACTGCGCTCGCCCCTAGCGCGGCCAGCACGACGAGCACGAGGAGCGCCAGCGCCAGGCCGCGACCCCTGCGCTTCGGCGGGCGGGCGGGTGGGGTGGTGGCGGCGCCACTCATGCGGCCCCGCTCCCGGCCGGCTCGTTCACCCGGCGCAGGTACGACTCCAGGATGAGCACGGCCGCCGCCTCGTCGAGGAGCGCCTTCTCCTGCCTGCGCGACCGGGGCAGGTCCGAGCCGCTCAGCTGACTCTGCGCGATACGCGTGGTGAGGCGCTCGTCCTCGAAGAGCACGGTCGCCCCGGCCTCGCCGAGCGCAGTGGCGAACCGGCGCACCCGCTCCGTCTGCGGCGACTCGCTGCCGTCCAACCGGATCGGGATGCCGACGACCACGGCCGCCGCCCCCTCCGCCGCCACCTTGGCGAGCACGGCGGGCACGTCCTTACGCGTGCCCTGACGCGTGATGGCGCCCCTGCCGAAGGCGAGGAGCGAGCCGACCGTGCCTACGGCCACGCCGATGCGCGCGTCGCCGACGTCGAGGGCGATGACCTTGGCGCCGACAGGAAGCCGGCCTGCCGGGCTTCGAGACCCGAGCGGTCGGTCCAGCGCGTCAGGCACGCAGCCAGCTCTCGACGACCTGCGCCAGCCCGTCCTCGGAGTTGGGCGGACCGAGCACGTCGGCCGCCTCTAGCGCCTCCCGCTCCGCGTTGCCCATCGCCACCCCCACGCCCGCCCAGGCGAGCATGCCGCTGTCGTTCTGCTGGTCGCCGAACGCCGCGACCTCGCCGGGCGCGACGCCGAGCTCGGCGCAGAGCCACGCCAACGCCAGGCTCTTGTCCACTTGCGCGTCGTGCACCTCCAGGAGGAACGGGAGGCTCCACATCCCGACCAGGTCGAGGCCGGCCAGCTCGGCTGCGAGGCGCGAGGGGTGGAGCTCATCGTGCACCACGTTCAGCTTGATGAGCCCCCCGCCGAAGAACCCCTCGAGAGGCCCGACAGCCAGGGGCGGGCCGCCGCGGTAGAGGTGGGCGAGCTTGCCCGCCGGCAGCGCGGCGTCGACCCCGGCCGCCGGTTCCAGGAACCAGCCCTCGGCCGTCTCGAGTGCCAGGCTGGCGTCCGGCGCGAACGCGCGCAGCCTGGTCAGGGCGTCGGCGGCCGCGAGGGCGCCCAGCTCGCGGACGAGCTTGAACTCGCCGCGCCAAAGCATGGCGGCCCCGTTGTAGGCCACGACCGTTTCGCCGATGCCGAGCTCGGAGGCGATGGGCACGGACGTGCGCAGGGGGCGGCCCGTGGCGAGCACGACGTGTGCGCCGCGCGCCTGCGCCGCCCTCAGCGCGGCCGCGGTACGCCCGCTCACGGCGCCGTCAGGGGTGAGCAGGGTGCCATCCATGTCGCACGCGATCAGGCGCGGGAGCGGCGCGCCTGACGGTAGCGGGGGTGGTGAGCCGGTGAACGGCGCGGGGGTGCGCATGCTGCCGCCGGCTGCTCAGGCGCCCCGGGCCTTGCCCGTGGCCGCGACCGGGGTCGTTCCCGGAGCGGCGGACGTGGCGGCGCCCGCGGCGAGAGCAGGACCGACCGCGGCCAGCGCCTCGCTCAACCGACCGGCGTCCTTCACGCCTGCCTGCGCCATGTCGGCGCGGCCGCCGCCGCTGCCCCCTACGCTGGTCGCGGCGGCCCGCGCGATGCGGCCCGCGTCGGCGCCCCGCCCCTGCGCGGCGGGGGAGACCTTCACGACGAGCGCGTTGCCGGAAGCCACCGCGACCACGTCGGCCCCGCTCTTCGTGAGCAGCGCGTCGGCGGCGTTGCGCAACGCGTTCGCGTCCAGGCCGTCGAGCAGCGCCGTAAGGTACTTGTACCCGCCCGCCTCGCGCGTCTCGCTGCCGGCCCCACCCGCGTTCGTCTGCGCCGCGGCCAGCCGGTCGCGCAGGCGCGCGGCCTCCTTCAACGCCTCCTTGTGATCCGCCTGGAGCTTGGTCAGGCGCTCTTCCAGCTCGGAGGGGCGCCCGCCAAGGTGCGCGGCGAGGCGCCCCTGGGTGTCGCGGAGCTCTTGGAGGTAGCGCAGCGCGGACGCGCCGACGCGCGCCTCGACACGCCTCACGCCGGAGGACACGGCCTCCTCGGCGACGATGACGAACGGTCCGATCTGGCCCGTCCGGGCGACGTGGGTGCCGCCGCACAGCTCGCGCGACACGGCGTGGGGCAGCTCGCCCATGCTCACCATGCGCACCCTCTCGCCGTACTTCTCCCCGAAGAGCATCATGGCGCCCGCGCCGCGCGCCTCCGCGATCGGTACCACGCGCCAGTCGACGGGCAGGTCGTCCTGCACCCACCGGTTCACCAGCTCCTCGACGCGCCGTTGCTCGGCGGGCGAGACGGCGTGCGGGTGCGAGAAGTCGAAGCGGAGCCTGTCGGGGGCCACGAGGGAGCCGGCCTGCGCCACGTGGGCGCCGAGCACGTCGCGTAGCGCCGCGTGCAGGAGGTGGGTGGCCGAGTGGTGCTTCTCCGTCTCGCGCCGCGCCGGGTCGACGCGTGCGACGACGCTCTGGCCGCGCGTGAGGGTGCCGCGCACGACGCGGGCGTGGTGGAGGGTCAGCCCATGGCGGGACTTGCTCGTGCCGCTCACGATGGCCTTCCCGCCCTCCCACTCGAGCACGCCGGCGTCGCCGACCTGACCGCCGCCCTCGGGGTAGAAGGGCGTGCGACCGAGGATCACCGTGCCGGTCGCGCCTTCGCCAAGCGCGTCCGTCTCCTCGGCGGCGTCGCCGGGCGTAACGAGCGCCACGACCGCGGCCTCCCCCTCCGTCTGCCGGTAGCCGAGGAACTCCGTCTCGCCGACGCGCTCGGCCACCTTGCCGAGCGCGTCCGAGGTCGCGGCGAAGAGCTCGCGCCCCGCGGTGCCGCCGCGCGACAGCTCGCGCGCGCGTTCCCGGGCGGCCTCGTAGCCGTCGGCGTCGACCTCGACGCCCCGCTCGGCCGCCATCTCGCTCGTCAGGTCGAGCGGGAAGCCGTAGGTCTGCCACAGGTCGAAGGCCACGTCGCCGGGCAGCACGGCGCCCCGCAGGTCGTCGAGGAGCACGCCGACCCGCTGGATCCCGGCCTCGAGGGTGCGAAGGAACTGCTCCTCCTCGGCCTGGATGATGCCCTTGACGCGCCGTGCGCCGTCCTTCAGCTCCGGGTACGGCTCTCCCATCGCCTCGACGACCTGGTCGACGAGCGTGTGCAGCACCGGCTCGCGCAGGCCTAGCAGCCAGGCGTGGCGCGACGCCCTGCGCACGAGCATCTTCACGACGTAGCCGGCGCCGTCGTTGGCGGGTAGCACGCCGTCGGTGATGGCGAACGTCACGGCGCGCAGGTGATCGGCGATCACGCGGTGCGAGACGGAGGCCTTGCCGGCGTACGGCACGCCGGAGAGCGCGGAGACGCGCCGGATCGTCGGCTGGAAGAGCTCGGTCGCGTACGCGTCCTCCAGGCCCGTCATGACGGCGACGAGGCGCTCGAAGCCGAGGCCCGTGTCGATGTTCTTCTGGGGCAGGGGCTCGAGGTGCCCGCCGTCGCGGCGGTCGAACTGCGTGAAGACGAGGTTCCAGAACTCGATGTAGCGGTCGCCCGAGCCCGTGTTCGGGCCGGACTCGTCCGCCGAGCCGAAGTCGGGGCCGCGATCGTAGAAGATCTCGGAGCACGGCCCGCACGGGCCGTTGGGGCCCTTGCTGACGGCGTTGGCCGGCCAGAAGTTGTCGTCCTCGCCCCAGCGGGAGATGCGCGCCTCGGGCACGCCGACCTGCTCGCTCCAGATGCGGAACGCCTCGTCGTCGTCCTGGTAGACGGTGACGTACAGCCGCTCCGGGTCGAGCCCGAGGTACTCGCTGGAGGTCGCGAACTCCCAAGCCCAGGCGGCCGCCTCGGGCTTGAAGTAGTCGCCGAACGAGAAGTTGCCGAGCATCTCGAAGAACGAGTGGTGGCGCAGGGTGCGCCCGACGTTCTCGATGTCGTTGATGCGCAGGCACTTCTGCGCGGTCGTCACGCGGTGCCACGTGCCGCTCACGCCCGCGAACTTGGGGGTGGCGCCGAGGAAGTACGGCTTGAACTGCACCATGCCGGCGCTCGTGAACATGAGGGTCGGGTCGTCGCTCTTCAGCGACGCGGACGGGTGGATGAGGTGCCCGCGGTCCTGGAAGAAGCGCAGGTACTTCTCACGCAGTTCGTTGATCTGTTGGATGCCGTTCACCACGAGGTGCCTCCGAGAGTAGCCGAGGCGTAAGTATACCCGCCTGCCCCGGCATCATCGGGTGGCGCGCCGGCGCTCTCCGGCGCGGTAGATTCGCTGGACATGTCGAGCCAGCTCGCGGCGCTAAAGCCCGTCACCTCCCGGCCCGTCACCCGCAGGGCCGTCCTCTGGGCCGCCATCGCGGCCTTCTTCCTCATCGGGGCGGTCCAGGCCCTGTACGGCCCGGCCTTCCCCCTCCTCAGGGAGCGCTTCGGCATCGGCCTCGAGCGAGTGAGTATGGTCGTGAGCGCCCAGTTCCTCGGGGCCTTCCTCGGCATCATCCTGTCCGGGCTGCTGCTGAGGGCTCTCGGCTACCGTCGAGTGCTCCTCGCCGCGTGCGTGACCCTCGCCATCGGCGTAGGCGTCGTCGCCGTTGCCCCCGTCTGGTTGGCCGTCCTGGCGGGGGCCGTGCTCGCCGGAGCCGGGACCGGGCTCCTGAACGTCAGCGGCAACCTGATGATCGCGGTCGTGTTCCGCCCGAAGGCGGCGCCTGCGCTCAACTACATCAACGCCGCCTTCGGCGTCGGAGCCGTCGCCGGCCCGCTCCTCGTCACGTTCATGGCGCCGCACTACGGCTGGGCGTTCGCGGCCGCGGCCGCGGTGGCCGTCCTGCTACTCCCGTGGTTCGGCCGGCTGGGCGTGCCGGACACGGCGCCACCCGAACGGGGCGCCGCTCCCGTCGCCTGGGGCAGCCTGGTCGCGTTCGTGCTCCTCTACGTGTTCTACGTCTCGGCCGAGGTCGGCGTCACGTCGTGGGAGACGGAGTACCTCACGCCCAGCTTCGGCGCGAGGGCCGGGGCGTTCACCTCGCTCTACTGGCTCGCCATCACGGCCGGGCGGCTACTGGCCGCGCCGCTCTCCGCCAGGATCCGGACGCACCACCTCGTCCTGGTCGCCACCGCCGCCACGCTCGTCTTCATGGTGGCCGCGCACCGCGTGGAGAGCGCGCCCATCGCGTTCGTGCTCGTCGGCCTCAGCCTCGCGCCCATCTTCCCGACCGCCCTGGCCTGGCTGACGGAGGTCTTCCCGCAGCGCGCCGAGCAGGTCACGCCCGTCGTCGTGGCGGCCGCCAACTTCGGCCCCGCCCTGAGCGCGCCGATCATCGGCACCGTGGTGAACGCGTGGGGGGTGCAGGTGGTACCCAGCGCCCTGTCCGCCCTCACCTTCGCGCTGTTGCTCGCGGTCGTATGGCTCTGGAGCCGGACCAGAGGTCGAGCCTGAGCAGCGCCTGCAGGGCCACGAGCAGGGGCCCGAGGCTCGTGACGGCCGTCGCGTAGAGCACCCAGGGGCCGGACAGGGCGCTAGGCCAGACAGGCGTCAGGGTCACGAGCGCGCCGACCATCACCCCCACCGCGACGATGAAGGCGGTCGCCCCCTTGAAGGCCGTTGGACCGATGGTCGTGCGGACGCCGTACAGGAGCGAGAAGCTTACGGCGCCGAGCAGGAAGGCGTGGAGGAAGAAGACGTGGAAGGGTGCGGCCATGAGCTCCGCGCGCACGGCCGGCAGCGCGCCGGTGAGCTCGACCGTCCCCTTGAGCGCGATGAGCGCCAGTGCGAGCTGCCGGAGCCACAAGGTGCTGCCACGCAGCTCCGCCTTGGTGGCGACCGGCCAGACGGCCCGCACGAGCAGCAGGCAGGCGAGGGCGGCGACCGCGCTGGCGACGGCGTCGAACCCGGCGGGCCACTGCCAACCGAGCCCGTCCGTGGCGAAGCGGGCGGCGCTGCGCACGCCGATGGCCGCGACGAGCGCCCACGTCAGTAGCCCGACGGGGGTCCGGCTCAACCCGGCGGGAGGCGAGTGCCTGGCCGCGAGCGCCAGCACGGCGAGGCCGAACCAACCGTCCGCGAAGCACGTGAGGAACCAGTCGACGAGCGCGAGCATGAGCGGCCGCGCCACCTGGCCGCTCATGCCGAGGTAGGCGAGCCCGGCTATCGCGACCGTGCTGATCACTATCATCGCCACGGCCCCGTCGAGCAGCCGGAGCACGGGCCCGCGCCTCACGCGCCACGTGGCTACGAGGTAGGCGGCGACGAAGAGGTACCACGCCACGCCGTTGGCGCCCGAGATCATCATCGATATCGGCAAGGCTTTCGAGCCGACGACCATCAGGTGGTAGCCGCTCTTCAGGAACGGGAGGTAGGTCGCGAGCCCGCTGAAGGCGGCGAGCGCGGCCGTGAAGCCGAAGAGGCGGGGCCTCAGCCCCGCGCGCGCCAGGTACGCCCCGACGAGCAGCACCAGGACGGGCGTCACCCACGAGAAGAACATCAGGTGCGAATGGGCGTGCCTGACGTACTCGAGCACGCCGGGCAGCGGGTAGACGAGCTTGAGACGGTAGTAGGCGCCGGTGCCGGCCGCCAGCACGAAACAGCCGAGCGCCAGGCCCCAGACCCAGCGAGCCTTCACGGTGCTCAGCCTGGCATCTTCAGGAGGCGCTTAAGCTCGCTCAGGAACGCCGCCTCGTCGGCGCTGATGCCGCCCCAGAACCCGCCTGACGCCTTGGCGACGCGCTCGGCCAGCTCGAAGAGGAACGTCTTGAACTCGGCGCCCTCCTCGTCGTCGTTGAGGGCCTCGCCGACCTCGGCCAGGCGCTCGAGCAGGCGCTCCCTCGTGAGCGGCTCGTCGTCGCTAGCGCGCTCCTCGTTCGACGAGGTGTGCTCGAAGAGGGCGGTGATGAGCGCGTTGTGGGCGTACTTGCGCTGGGCGTCGTAGAGGTAGCGGCCGGCGGCCAGCACCTCGCGGTAGTAGGCGATCACGCCCGTGCGGTCGGCCGCGACGGTCGCTAGTAGCACTTCCGCCGCTGCGTCGAGCAGGCGGGCGCGCGTGGCTGGTGGGTAGTCGCTCATCCTGGCGATCATGGCACGCCGGGACGAGCGGCGGGGCTCGCGCTAGACGAGCCGGCGCCGGACCCGGGAGCTCAGCGCGTCGACCACGATGATGAACACGACGATGACGATGAGGAACATCGACACCTCCGCCCAGCGGCGGAACTGCAGGCGCTGGATGAGCGGCAGGCCGATGCCGCCCGCGCCGACCATGCCGAGGACGGCGGCCGAGCGCAGGTTGATCTCGAAGCGGTAGAGCACGTTGGAGGCGAACTCCGGCAGGACCTGCGGCACGACGGCGAAGAGGAACGTGTGGAGCTGGTTGCCCCCGGCCGCGCGGATGGCCTCCATGGGCCCCTGGTCTATCCCCTCGATTACGTCCGAGAAGACCTTGCCGAGGTAGCCGATCGAGTGGATGCCCATCGCCATGATCCCGGCCGTCGGGCCGGGGCCGGCGGCGGCAACGAAGATGACCGCGAGGACGATCTCCGGGAACGTCCTGACGGCCACGAGCAGCGCCTTGCCCGGTAGCGCCCAGCGTGTGCCGCCGAGGAGGTTGCCTGCCGCGATGAACGAGAGGGGGAAGGCGAGCAGGGCGCCGAGCGCCGTGCCGAGGATGGCCATGAAGAAGGTGACGACCATCGAGTTCCACGCCAGCTCGAAGACCTTGGTCTCGGGCCGCACGAGCCCGCGCAGGAGCGGGAGCGCGTTGCGCTGCAGGCCGCTGGCGACGCGCGACCAGGTCGGCAGGCTCATCGTGGCGATGGCGAGGACGAAGAGCGCGACGAGGACCGCGATGCCGGCGATGAGCATGGCGCGGTTCCTGCGCACGTGGGCAGGAGCGGGCGGTATCACGGTCGAGACGGGGCGAGCGGCACTCATCCGGCGCCTCAGATGAGCCGCGAGCGAGCCCAGACGCTGAGCCCGTCGATGGCGAGGACGACGATGAAGATGACGAGGATGAGGGCGCCGAGGCCGGGGTAGTCGAAGAAGTTCATGTAGGTCTGCAGGAGCACCCCGATGCCGCCCGCGCCGACGAAGCCGATCACGACGCTGGCGCGCACGTTGATCTCGAACACGTAGAGCATGTAGGAGACCATGGTCGCCGCGATCTGCGGCACGACGGCGAAGACGATGGTGCGGTTGCGGCCGGCGCCGACGGCCTTGAGCGCCTCGAGCGGGCCGGGGTCGATGGACTCGACGGTCTCCGAGCCGAGCTTGGCGAGCACGCCGACGGAGAAGAGCGTGAGCGCGACGACGCCGGGGAGGGCCCCGAGGCCGAGCACGGCTACGAAGAGGGCGGCCCACAACAGGTCGGGGATGCTGCGCAGCACGGTCAGGAGCGTGCGCGCCAGCCACATCGACACGGGGTCTACGGCCGTGTTGGCAGAAGCGAGGAACACGAGCGGGATGGCGATGACGGCCCCGATGATCGTGGCGACGTAAGCGATCTGGATGGTCTGCAGGAGCGGCGGCCAGATCTGCGGCAACGCCGTCAGGTCGGGGGCGAGGCGGCCGAAGAAGCGGAAGAAGTCCGAGGCCCCCGTGAAGAGCGCTCCCAAGTTGAACTTCGTCTGGCCGAAGGCCACGACGAACAGGGCCGCCACCAGGGCGAGCGTCACGAAGGACTTGACGCGACCCGTGGCGCGCGGAGGCGCGGACGCGCCGTCAGGCACCGCGCAGGTCCTTGTCGTCGATCGGGCGGCCGTAGATCTCCTCGAAGGCGGCGTCCGTCGCCTCCTTTGGCGTGCCGTCGAAGACGACGACGCCGTCGCGCATGCCGATGATGCGATCAGCGTAGTCGCGCGCCATGTCGATGAAGTGGAGGTTGACGATCGTGGTGATGCCGTCCTCCCGCGCGATGCGCTTGAGGTCGGACATGACGGCATGGGACGTGGGCGGGTCCAGGCTCGCGACCGGCTCGTCGGCCAGCATCACGCTGGGGCGCTGGGCGAGGGCCCTGGCGATGCCGACGCGCTGCTGTTGACCGCCCGAGAGTGCGTCGGCGCGCACGTAGGCCTTCTCCGGGATGCCGACGCGGGCGAGGCAGTCGTGCGCGTAGGCCTGATCGGCCTTGGGGAACGCGCTCAGCACGCCGCGCCAGGCCGGCAGGTCGCCAAGCCGGCCGGACAGGACGTTGCGGATGACGCTCGAGCGCTTCACTAGGTTGAAGGTCTGGAAGATCATCCCGATGTCGGACCTGGCGGCCCTCAGCGCCTGCCCGCGCGCGTGGGTGACGTCCACGCCCTCGACGACGACGCGCCCGGACGACGGGGTGACCAGGTTGTTGACCGTACGGATCAAGGTGGACTTGCCCGCACCGGAGAGGCCGACCACGACGACGAATTGGCCTCTGGGGATGCTGAGCGTCACGCCTTTCAAGGCCTTCAGCCCGGTCTTGTAGACGACCTCGACGTCATCGAACGCGATATGTCCAACGGCAGGTCCAACGGTTTCTGTCACGACGGCAACAACGCTACACGGAAACGGGCGGCCGGGTCTATATCCCGGCCGCCCGTTCGCGCTCACCCGGTCGGCTAGACCCGGGTGGAGCCTGCCCGACTCAGCGCTGGAAAGTCTTGGAGACCTCGCGCACGATGTCGTACGCGGACGCGTCGACGCGGGCGAACTCGGTGACGTTGAAGAGGGTGCTGGTCAGCGCCTTGCCCTCGGGGGTGTTCGCGATGTCGATGAGGGCCTGGGTGATCTGCTCGACGAGCTGCGGGTCGAGGCCCTTGCGGACGACGGCGCCGTCGTTCGGGATGTAGTCGGAGTAGCCGAGGATGCACACGACGTCCTTGACGTCGGGGTAATCGCCCTCGATGGTCTCGCGGCCGTCGGAGCCGGGGGAGCCGCCGAACGTGACGGACACGTCGACGTCACCGTTGTAGACGGCGAGGGCGGACGCGTCGTGCGAGCCGGCGAAGATGGAGGTCATCTCCGTGTTCGGGTCGATGCCGTACGTGGTCTTGAGGGTCACGAACGGGAACTGGTAGCCGGAGGCGGAGCCGGGGTCGACGAAGGCGATCGTCTTGCCGCGGAGCTGCTCGAAGGTCGTGATGCCGCTGTCGCACCGCACGTTGAACTGCGCGCGGTAGGACGTGGCGCCCTGGCGCACGGAGGCGAGGATGACCTCGGCACCGTAGTTGTCGACGGCCTGGACGAGCGCGGCGGGTCCGAAGAGGCCGATGTCGACGCGGCCCGTGCCGACGGCTTCCACGAGGCCGACGAAGTTCGTCGACACGAAGGTCTCGACGGGGATGACGAGGCGCTCGGACAGCATGGCGGCGATGGGGTCGAGGCTGTCGACGATGGCGTCGGCCTCGCGGCTCGGGACCATGCCGAGCACGAGCTTGCTCGGGATGTCGCCCTGCGCGGCGGCCATGCCCGAGAAGAGCGTGACGGCCAGGACGAGCGCGATCGAGGTGGAGATGAGTCGCTTCACTTATCGCCTCCGAAGGTGGTGTTCGAGGCCCAACTCGACCCGCGGGCGTGCCCGTAGCGGTCTCTCGTTGGCGCCTTCGCGGGGGAAGCTTAGCACGGTGGTTCGAGCGCCGAGGTTCATCTCTCGTCGACGGGCGGACGGGCGCCCGTCCCGATGGCCACGGCCGCGCTCACCAGTGCGTCCGTCGACGAGACGAGCGGGACCGATCCGACGTCGGCCTGGGCCAGGACGAGCGGGACCTCGGTGCAGCCGGCGACAACGGCCTCGGCTCCGAGCCCCACGAGCTCGAGCGCGATGGCGCGCATGTCCGAGCGCGCGCCCTGCCCCGTGTCGCCCGCCTTGACGCGGTAGAGGAGCGCCATGAACCGCTCGCGGAGCTCGCCGTGCGGCTCGACCACGTTCACGCCGTGCCGGGCGAACTCCGTCTGGTAGAGCCGGGCGTCCTGGGCGCCGGCCGCGGCCAGGACGCCGACGCGCCGCGCGTTCGGCGCGGCCGCCAGCGTCGCCGCCGCGGTCTCCTCGATGATGCTCACCAGCGGCACGGCGACCGCGGCGCGTATGGCCGGCGCGTAGGCGTGGGCGGTGTTGCACACCATGAACAGCGCCTCGGCGCCGGCCGCCGCGAGGCGCGTCGCCATGCCGACGAGCTGGGGCTCCGGGCTCGGACCGACGCCCGCCACGGCCTCGTTGCGGTTCGGCGTGCTCGGGTCGGCGTCGATGATCACGTGGATGTGATCCTGGTCGCGCAGCGCCGGGGTGGCCGCCACGAGCTTGGCGTAGAAGTCCACCGTGGCGGCCGGCCCCAGCCCGCCGAGGACGCCGATGACCCGCCGCTCGCCCATCAGTCGGTCAGGACGTCCTGGTAGGCGTACAGCGCCGGGCTGCCCCCCGTGTGGAGGAAGACGACGTTCTCATGGCGCCCGAACGCCCCGCGCCGCACCATGTCGATCAGGCCGGCCGCGGCCTTGCCCGTGTACACGGGGTCGAGGAGCACGCCCTCGTGCCTGGCGAACAGCTTGACGGCCTCGATCATGCCGTCCGTCGGCAGCGAGTAGCCCGCGCCGACGTAGTCGTCGAGCACGACCACGTCGTCCGCCGTCGGCAGCGAACGCGCGCCGGCCAGCTCGGCCGTCGCTCGCGCCAACCCGAGGATCTTCTCTTCCTGGGGCGCCTTGGGCGCGCGCACGCTGATGCCCGTGATCGGCACGCCGGCGCCCGTGCCCGTCAGGCCCGCGACGACGCCGGCATGGGTGCCGCCGCTGCCGCTGGCCGTCACGAGGTGGTCGATACGCAGCCCCGTCTCGAACGCCTGCTGCATCAGCTCCTGGGCGCAACTCACGTAACCGAGCGCGCCGAGGGTGTTGGAGCCGCCGCCCGGGATGATGTAGGCCGATCGCCCTTGCGCGGCCAGCTCCGCGGCGACCTTGTTCATCTCGGCCATGAGGTCGGTGCCGGCCGGCACCACGGTGACCGCCTCGACGCCCAGGAGGCCGAAGAGGAAGTTGTTGCCGCTCGCGCCGGGCGAGTAGCTGTTCGCGACGCGCTCTTCCAGCACGAGGCGGCACGCGAGCCCTTCGCGCACGGCCGCCGCGAGCGTGAGGCGGCAGTGGTTCGACTGCACGGCGCCCGTCGTGACGAGCGTGTCGGCGCCCCTCTCGATCGCGTCGGCGACGAGGAACTCGAGCTTGCGCGTCTTGTTGCCACCGGCGGCGAGGCCCAGCAGGTCGTCGCGTTTGATCCAGAGGTTCGGTCCACCCAAGTGGGCGCTCAACCGCGGGAGTGGCTCTAGGGGAGTAGCGGCCGCCGTGTAGCGGCGGCGCGGGAACTCGGTGAGTCTCATCGTTTGCCTCCATGGGCCGCTTGAAGTTGGCAGTGGCGAAAGATCCGACCCAGACGCCAGTGTATGCTCCGTTCATAGGAGAGAAGGCATGACCATCTCGCGTGAAGTAGAAGCCGGGCTGGAGCAGGCCGTCGCCCACGCCTCGCCCCTCCAGCGCAACGAGGGCATGGCCCTCGAGCTCGACTGGGTGGAGGGGGTGCGCGTCAACCTCAGCGCCGTCGAGCGCCGCGCGGCCACCCTCACCACGCGCCGCAGCGTCAAGAAGGAGTGGCAGGCCGCGTGGCTCCTCAAGGCCGTCACGCTCATCGACCTGACCACGCTGGCCGGCGACGACACCCCCGGCCGCGTGCGGCGCCTCTGCGCCAAGGCCATGCACCCCGTGCGCCAGGACCTGCTCGACGCCCTCGGCGTCGGCGACTTGCGCATCACCACCGGCGCCGTGTGCGTCTACCACGACATGGTGCCGGCGGCCGTCGCCGCCCTGCGCGGCTCGGGCGTGCCGGTCGCGGCCGTCTCGACCGGCTTCCCCGCCGGCCTCTCGCCGCTCGAGACCCGCATCGAGGAGATCCGCAGGTCCGTCGCCGCCGGCGCCGCCGAGATCGACATCGTCATCTCGCGGCGCCATGCCCTCACACACGATTGGGCGGCGCTGTACGAGGAGCTCAGGCTGTTCAGGCAGGCTTGTGGAGCTGCGCACATGAAGGCCATCCTCGCTACCGGCGAGCTCGGCACGTTGCGCAACGTCTACAGGGCGAGCCTGGTGGCCATGATGGCCGGCTCCGACTTCATCAAGACGTCGACGGGCAAGGAGCCCGTCAACGCCACGCTGCCTGTCAGCCTCGTCATGGCGCGCGCCATACGCGAGTACTTCGAGCGCACGGGCGTCGCGGTCGGCTTCAAGCCGGCGGGCGGGCTGCGCACCGCCAAGGACGCCCTCGCCTGGCTCGTGCTCATGAAGGAGGAGCTCGGGCGCCGCTGGCTCGAGCCCGACCTCTTCAGGATCGGCGCCAGCTCCCTGCTGGCCGACATCGAGCGGCAGCTGGAACACCACGTCACGGGCCGCTACTCCGCCACCTACCGCCACCCGCTCGGCTGATGGCCGGAGCTTCTCGGCGCGCGAGCCCGGCTGGTCGGCCGGCTCGCCCGCCGGCTTAAGGAGTCTTTGAGAGATGAGCGTGAAGGAGATCTTCGAGACGCTGGAGTACGGTCCCGCCCCCGAGGCGGCCGACGTCGCGTGGGCGTGGCTGGAGCGCCACGGCAGGCGCTTCGGGCACTTCATCGGCGGGCGCTTCGTCAAGCCGGTTGCCGGCGAGACCTTCGCCACCCACCACCCTGGCGACGGCAAGGAGCTGGCCCAGGCGGCGCAGGGCGACGAGCGCGACGTGGCGAAGGCCGTCAAGGCGGCGCGCGCCGCGCTCCCCGCCTGGCGCGACCTCGGCGGCCCCGGCCGGGCCCGCTACCTGTACGCCCTCGCCCGCCACGTGCAGAAGCACGCCCGGCTCCTTGCCGTCCTCGAGGCGCTCGACAACGGCAAGCCCATCCGCGAGACCCGCGACCTGGACGTGCCCTTGGTGGCGCGCCACTTCTACCACCACGCCGGGTGGGCGCAACTGCTCGACAAGGAGTTCCCCGACCACGAGGGGGTCGGCGTCTGCGCCCAGATCATCCCCTGGAACTTCCCCCTGCTCATGCTCGCGTGGAAGGTGGCCCCCGCCCTGGCGGCCGGTAACACGGTCGTCCTCAAGCCGGCCGAGTTCACGCCCCTCACGGCCCTGCTCTTCGCCGAGCTCGCCAACGAGGTCGGCCTGCCCGCGGGCGTCTTCAACGTCGTGACGGGCGACGGGCGCACGGGCGCCGCGCTCGTCGAGGCCGACGGCATCGACAAGGTGGCGTTCACGGGCTCCACGGAGGTGGGGCGCATCATCCGCCGCGCCACCGCCGGGCGCGGCGTGAAGCTCTCGCTCGAGCTGGGCGGCAAGTCGCCGTTCGTCGTCTTCGACGACGCCGATCTCGACAGCGCCGTCGAGGGTGTCGTGGACGCCATCTGGTTCAACCAGGGCCAGGTCTGCTGCGCCGGCAGCCGTCTCCTCGTGCAGGAGAGCGTCGCGAAGCGCGTGGAGGCCAAGCTCATCGCGCGCATGGAGACGCTGCGCGAAGGCCCGTCGCTCGACAAGGGGATAGACATCGGCGCGATCATCGCGCCCGTCCAGCTCGCCAAGATCGAGCGCCTCGTCGAGCAGGGGAGGGCCGAGGGCGCGCGCTGCTACCAGCCGAGCTGGAGCGCGCCCAAGGACGGTTGGTACTACCCACCCACCCTCTTCACGGAGGTCTCCCCGGCCGCCGCCATCGCCCAGGAGGAGATCTTCGGGCCCGTCATCGTGAGCCTCACGTTCCGCACCCCGGCCGAGGCGGTCGAGCTGGCGAACGACACGCGCTACGGCCTCGCCGCGAGCGTATGGACGGAGAACGTCAACCTGGCGCTCGACATCGCGCCCAAGCTCAAGGCGGGCGTCGTGTGGGTGAACTGCACGAACCAGTTCGACGCGGCGGCCGGCTTCGGCGGCTACCGCGAGAGCGGCTTCGGGCGCGAAGGCGGCAGGGAAGGGATGTTCGAGTACCTGAAGCCCCGGTACGAGGCGCGGCTGGCCCGTTACGCGGGCACTGACCTCGCTACGCCCGCGCCCGCCTCCGACCTCGACGCGGGCCTCGAAGGCGCTCAGGGGGCGGGCGCGGCGTTCGCCTCCATCGACCGCACGCCGAAGCTCTACATCGGGGGCAAACAGAAGCGCCCCGACGGCAACTACTCCTACCCGGTGCTCAGCGCGGCGGGAGCGCGAGTGGGGGACGCCCCCCTCGGCAACCGCAAGGACGTGCGCGACGCCGTCGAGGCCGCCGCGAAGTCCGTCGCCTGGACCCAGGCGACCGCGCACGCTCGCGCCCAGGTCCTGTACTACGTGGCGGAGAACCTGGCCGTGCGCGCGCCCGAGTTCGAGGAGCGCCTGCGCGGTCTGGTGGGGGGCACGCGCAAGGCGGCCGGCCGCGAGGTCGAGAAGAGCGTCGACCGCCTGTTCTCGGCCGCCGCGTACGCCGACAAGTACGACGGGCGCGTGCACCCGACCCCCATGCGCAACGTCACGCTCGCCATGAACGAGGCTTACGACGTCCTCGCCGTCGTGTGCCCTGACGAGGCGCCGCTCCTCGCCTTCGTGTCGCTCGTCGCGCCGGCGCTCGCCATGGGCAACCGCGTGGTCGCCGTGCCGAGCGCGCGCTGGCCGCTGCTCGCCACCGACCTCTACCAGGTGTTCGACACGTCCGACGTGCCGGGCGGCGCCATCAACATCGTGACGGGCGTGCGCGACGAGCTCGCCAAGGTCCTCGCTCAGCACGACGCCGTCGAGGCCATGTGGTACGTGGGTTCGGCCGAGGGGAGCGCCATGGTCGAGCGCGAGAGCGCAGGCAACCTGAAGGCGACGTGGGTGAACTTCGGCAAGGCGCGCGACTGGTACGACGACGCTCAGGCCGCCGGCCCCGAGCTCCTGCGCCGAGCGGTGCGCGTCAAGAACATCTGGGTCCCTTACGGCGAGTGAGCCTGCCCGGGTAAGCGGATCAGGAGAAACGTGCGGGTTCGGTTAAGGACCTGCGTAACCCCGTCCTAGTTGCGTGAGCGCGACGCTGGTTAACATCGTGGCGTTTGCCGCACGCCGGCCGCCACAGCGACCGCGTCGACGGTGACGCATCATGCGTGGCTTCAGGTCGCTGGGCCGGTCGCGTGCCCATGACCCGCCGGGAGCCGGAGAGGTAGTACCAGATGTCCAAGTTCGCCAAGCTGTTGTTGGCCGCAGTCGTAGCGTTCGCGTTCGGGGCGGCGTTCGCCCAGGATCAGGAGCCGACGGTCGAGTTCACCCTGCACGGCGGGATCGGCACGACGGGCTTCCAGTTCCTGGGTGTCGGGGGCGACATCGACGGTGTGGTCAACCCTGACCTGAACGTCAAGGTCGGCGACGTCGTCAAGGTGACCATCATCGCCGACGCCATGGAACACGACTTCACCATCGACGCCCTCGACATCAAGTCCGAGTCGGTCATGGGTGAAGGCGAGAGCGTCAGCGTCGTGTTCACCGTCACCGAGGCCGGCACCTACATCTACTACTGCAGCACGCCCGGCCATGCGCTGCCGGAATCCGGCATCGGCATGTTCGGTAACTTCATCGTCGCCGCGGCCGAGTAAGAACGAGCTTGCGGTAGCCCCTGCCGCCTCGCCTCGCGGGCGCCGGTCGTCCGGGGTGGGGCGGCAGCGGCGTCAAGCGACACCGTGGACCGCGCGCGCGGCCTGCTCGCGCGCGGTCCACTAGCCACTATTGAAGTGGGCCTGCGCACCCGGCGGGTGCTGGTAACCTGAGCCGACTATGAACCGTTGGCAGCGATTCACCGATCACCTATCAGCCTCGCTGAGCGAGTTGCGTGGCGCCGGACTCGAGAAGGTCGAGCGCCGGATCGTGTCGCCGCAGGGGCCGCTGGTCGAGGTGGCGACCGCGCGCGGCACCGTCACGGCTCTCAACCTCTGCGCGAACAACTACCTGGGCCTCGCGAACCATCCGGCCCTCGTGGAGGCCGGCCGCGAAGCGCTCGCCCGGCGCGGCTTCGGCATGGCCTCCGTGCGCTTCATCTGCGGCACCCAGGACCTGCACGAAGAGCTGGAGGACAGGCTCAGCGCCTTCCTGGGGACCGACGACACCATCCTCTACTCGTCGTGCTTCGATGCCAACGGCGGCCTGTTCGAGACGCTGTTGGGGGAGGCGGACGCCATCATCTCCGACGCCCTCAACCACGCCAGCATCATCGACGGGGTCAGGCTCAGCAAGGCCGCCAGGTTCCGCTACGCCAACAACGACATGGCCGACCTCGAGCGGCAGCTGCAGGCGGCGGCCGGCGCGCGGTTCCGGCTCATAGCCACCGACGGCGTCTTCTCGATGGACGGCATCATCGCCGACCTGCAGGCCATCTGTGACCTGGCCGACCGCTACGACGCGCTGGTGATGGTCGACGACAGCCACGCCGTCGGCTTCGTGGGCGAGGGCGGGCGCGGCAGCCACGAGGCTCGCGGCGTCATGGACAGGGTCGACATCCTCACGGGCACGCTGGGGAAGGCCCTCGGTGGCGCGTCTGGCGGTTACACGAGCGGCAGGCGCGAGATCGTCGACTGGCTGCGGCAACGCAGCAGGCCGTACCTGTTCTCGAACTCCATCCCTCCCGTGGTCGCGGCCACCTCGTTGCGGGTCCTCGACCTGCTGGAGGACGACTCGCCGGCCGGCGGTGGCGCCGAGCTGCGCGCCAGGTTGCGCGCCAACAGCGACCACTTCCGCGGCGCGATGACCGCGGCCGGCTTCGACCTGGCGGGCGACGGACATCCGATAATCCCGGTGATGGTCTACGACGCCGCGTTGGCCGGACGCATGGCCGATCGGCTACTGGAGGAAGGCGTGTACGTAGTGGGCTTCTCGTTCCCAGTGGTACCTCACGGCCAGGCGCGCATCAGGACGCAGATGTCGGCCGCGCACACCACCCGGCAGCTGGACATGGCCGTGGCGGCTTTCACCACGGTCGGCCGCGAGCTGGGCGTGATCGCGTGAGGGCGCTCTCCAAGCTGGAGCCGCGCGAGGGCATCTGGCGGGTGGATGCCCCCGAGCCCGTGCCAGGGCCGAACGACCTGCTGATCCGCGTTACCAAGACGAGCCTCTGCGGCACGGACGTCCACATCTACAACTGGGACGCCTGGTCCCAGCGGACCGTGCCCGTTCCGCTCGTCACCGGCCACGAGTGGGTCGGTGTCGTCGCCGGCATGGGGTCCGAGGTGAGCGGCTTCGCCGTCGGCGACCGCGTCAGCGGCGAGGGGCACATCACGTGCGGCCACTGCCGCAACTGTCGGGCCGGCCGCAGGCACCTGTGCCGCAACGCCGTCGGCGTCGGCGTGCAGCGCCAAGGGGCCTTCGCCGACTACCTCGTCCTGCCGGCGTTCAACGCCTTCAGGCTGCCAGGCGCCATCCCGGACGACATCGGCGCCATCCTCGACCCCTTGGGCAACGCCGTCCACACCGCCCTCACCTACGACCTCGTCGGCGAGGACGTGCTCATCACGGGCGCGGGGCCGATCGGTCTCATGGCGGCCGCGGTCGCCCGTTTCGTGGGCGCGCGTAACATCGTCGTCACCGACGTCAAGCCCGGTCGCCTCGCCATGGCGCGGAGGATGGGGGCGACCGTCGGCGTCGACGTGTCCGACCCGGCCACCGACCTGCGCGACGTCATGGCCGCCCTGGGCATGAAGGAGGGCTTCGACGTCGCCCTGGAGATGTCGGGCGCGGCGCCCGCCTACGGCGAGATCCTTGACACGATCATTCACGGCGGCAAGGTCGCGCTCCTCGGCATCCCCTCGCGGGACATCGCCATCGACTGGAACAAGGTCATCTTCAAGGGCCTCAACCTGCAGGGGATCTACGGCCGGCAGATGTTCGAGACCTGGTACAAGATGAGCAACCTGTTGCAGGCCGGGCTCGACGTGACGCCCGTGATCACCCACCGCTTCGCCGCGGAGGAGTACCGGCAGGCGTTCGACGTCATGCGCTCCGGCGAAGCGGGCAAAGTCATCCTCGACTGGAGCTGAGCGGTGCGGGGCGGAGCGCGGAAAGCGGCGCGAGGTGGGGCCCGGGGGCGCTCCCGACGATGATGGCGACCGCCGCCGCGCTCAAGGCCTCGGCCTACCTTGGCACGATGCTGCTCGTCGGCGGCGCGGTCTGCGCCGCGTGGCTCGCACCGGCCCTGGTGCGAGGCGAGGGCGGTGCTCCGCCCAGCGTTCCCGGTGGCGTCACCGCCGCGAGGAGGCGGGCGCGCCTGGCCTTCGGCGCTCTCGTCCTGCTCGGCGCCGTCGTCCTCGTGGCGGCTTCGCTCCTCGAGGTCGCCAACACGCTCCGCGAGGTCCTGGGCCGGGTAGACGCCGACCTCATGCGCAGCTACCTCGCCTCGACGTTGCACGGTCGGGTCGTGCGCGAGCGCTGGTGGCAGGCCGTCCTCGTGGCGGCTTCCGCCCTGGCGCTCGCCCGTTGGCCCGACCGCCCGGGGCGACCGGGACGCGTGCCGGCGCTCGCTCGTGCGGCCCTGAGCGCGGTCGCGGCCTGCGCCTCGCTGGCGCTCATGTACGGTTTCGCGCGGCTGAGCCACGCCGCGGCCATGGGCGGGAGCGTGCCGCTCGGTGCAGACTTCATGCACCTGCTGGCCGCGGGTGTCTGGGCCGGCCCGCTAGGCTACTTGGCGCTGTTGGCCCCGGGCGAGGACGGGCGCTCGGCGTTGGCCGCGGCCGTCAAGCGGCTGTCGGCCGTCGGCGCCCTGGCGGTGGTTGTCCTCGCGGTCACCGGCGCCTACAGCGCCCTCGGCCACATGGAGGAGCCGGCGGCCTTCGCCGCCTCGGCTTACGGCACGGCGCTCTGGATCAAGCTCGGTCTCTTCGCGCTCGTGGTGGCGGCTGCCGCCCTCAACCGCTTCCGCTACCTGCCGCGCTTCCTGGCCGGCGGCCCGGTGGCGCCGCTGCGCCGCGCGCTGCGCCTCGAGGCCGCCTTGCTCGCGGCGCTCCTCGTCGTCACAGGCGCGCTCACGACCTCGCCGGTGCCGCATGCCGGCGCCGGTGCGAGCGGCGCGCTCGCGAACCTGCTTCATCTGATCGAGCTACTGCGTCGTTGAGGCGCCCCTTACGCGGTCCGTTGGGGTGAGCGGTCCGTCGCCGCGCTCCTGACGGGCGCTCGGCGGCCGCCGTCGTCGAACGCCCCCGACGGACCGCGTGCGCCGAGCCGCGGAGCGCGGGGTGAGCACTGACCCCCGTCTGACGCGGGGGCGGGCCTACACTGTCGTCACGCGGCTCGCCCCACCGTCCGCCACCGCGCTCGTCGCCCCGCCATGGGGCTGCTGCCTCACGGAAGGAGGGGTTCGCGCATGTTCAGCCACCTCTTGTTGCCGTTGACCGGTACCGATCTCGACCGACCCGCCATCGCGCACGCCCGGGACCTGGCGCTCGAGTCCGGCGGAACCGTCGAGTTGATGTACGTCCTGGAAGGGCCGGCCGGGGGCCCGCAGGCGGTGGACGCCGTCGAATGGCATGCGCGGCGCCTGGCCGGTCAGGCCTACCTCGAGCAGGTGACCGCGCAGCTCGCGGACGCCGGGCTCACCGTCAGCCACTGCCTGCCCGAGGGCAGGGTGACCGAGCACATCGTGCACCGCGCCCATCAGGGCGCCGACCTCCTGGTCCTGCCGACGGGCGCGTCGGGCCATGGCCACGTCGGGGCCGTCGAGGGACAGGTCCTCTGGCGGTCGTTCGTCTCCACGCTGCTCGTCAGGGGCGACGCGCCGGCGCGACATGGCGGCAGCCTTTACGGGACGGTCCTGGTGGCGCTCGACGGCTCCCAACGCGCCGAGTGCGTGCTGCCGGCCGTGCGCTTCCTGGCCGAGCGCTTCGGGGCGCACGTGATCCTGGCGCACGTGGTGGAGGAGCCGTCCGTGCCTCGGCCGCTCCCGCCCGTCGCCGAGGAGCGGCAGCTCGCCGCGCGGCTGGTCGAGCTCAACACCGCCGCCGCCACGCAGTACTTGGGCGACCTGGCCACCGGCCTCGGCAACGGCGCGGAGACGCGCCTGGTGGCCGGCCGTCGGGCGGCGCCCGTGCTTCACGAGCTCGTGCGCGAGTGCGAGCCCGACCTCGTCGTCATGAGCGCCCACGGCTACGGCGGCGACCATACGTGGCCGTTCGGGGAGGTGACTACCAACCTCATAGGTTACGGGCCCACGCCGCTCCTCGTGATCCACGACCTGCCCTGGCAGGAGCGCGCCGCCCGCCAGAGCGACGCTACGGAAGAAGAGTGGGGCGGATGACGGGCGCGGGCGCCGCCCCGGACGGACCGGTAGCGCCGACCGACGAGGGGCGCGACCCTGCCGCCCAGGCGCGCGCCTGGGCGGAGGAGCACGTCGGCGCCGGGCTCCGGCCGAGCGCGCGCGCCCGGCAGGCCCCGGCCGCACGCCTCGCCGAGCTGACGCGCAAGCTGGCGCGCGCGCACCGGGCCTTCGGCGTCGCCACCGCCGCCAAGGAGTCGGGCTCGTACGCGGCCGAATGGTTCCTCGACAACTACTACCTCATCAGGGAGTCCGTGAGGCAGGCGACCCAGGACCTCCCGACCGATTTCTATCGCCGTCTCCCGTGCCTCGCCGACGGCGCGGTGGGTGGCGGCGCGGCGCGGGCGGAGGCCCTGGCCGTCCTGCTCCTCGACGAGAGCGCCGGTCGCCTGGACGTCGCTAGGGCGGGCGAGCTGCTCGAGGCCTACCAGACGGTCGCGCCGCTATCGATGGGCGAGCTGTGGGCCCTCCCGAGCCTCCTGCGCCTGGTCCTCCTCGACTGGTTGACGAAGAGCGCCGAGCTGCTCACGGCGCCGCCCGACCGCGAGACCGACGACGCCGAGCGCGAGAGTCACAACCAGCGCGTGGCCGACTGCATCGTCGGCCTGCGGACCGTCAAGAGCACCGACTGGCGCGTCTTCTTCGAGGCGGCCAGCCACTGCGAACGAGAACTGCGGCGGGACGCGAGCGGCGACTACGCGGGCATGACGTTCGCGACGCGCGACCGCTACAGGAAGGCGGTCGAGAGGGTGGCGCGCCGCACCGGGGCGGACGAGGTCGCCGTGGCCGGGGAGGCCGTACGCCTCTCTCGCGCTGCCGGGGAGGACCCCGCGGCGCTCCGGCGGACCAGGCACGTGGGCTACTACCTGATCGACCACGGCGCGCGAGCGCTCGAGGACGCCTTCGGCTACCGGCGCGGCGTGGGCGAGCGGTCGCGCGCGTTCGTCAAGGCCCACCCGACCCTCGTCTACCTGGGGAGCGTCGGGCTCGTGGCGGCCGTGCTACTCGCTTGGGGCGGCGCCTACGCCGCGGCGTCCGGCGCGGCGGCTTGGCTGGTCGCCCTCGCGATCGCGCTGCTCCTCGTGCCCGCGTTCACCGTGGCCGTCGCGGTCGTCAACTACGCCCTCAACCGCCTCATCGCCCCGGCGCTCCTGCCGCGCCTGGACTTCGGCGGCGGCCTGCCGCGCCCGGCCGGGGACGACGACCCCCTGACCCCGCGGTACGCCGCCCTCGTCGTGATGCCCGTGCTCGTGGCGAGCCTGGAGGAGCTGGATGCCCTCCTCGGGCAGCTGGAACGCCACTACCTCGGCAACCCGGACCCGCGCCTCGCGTTCGCGCTGCTGACCGACTTCCCTGACGCCGCCGCCGCCACCCTCCCGGGCGAGGCCGACCTGCTCGCGCAAGCGCGGCGGCGGGTGGCGCGCCTGAACGGCGCGTACGGCCGAGCCGCCGGCGGAGGCGCGGGGGTCGCGGGCGCGGGAGGGCGCTTCTACCTCCTGCACCGCGGCCGGCGCTGGAACGCGAGCGAGGGCGTATGGATGGGGTGGGAGCGTAAGCGCGGCAAGCTCATGGAGCTCAACCGGCTCCTGCGCGGCGCGGACGACACGACGTTCGAGCTGATCGTCGGGGACGTAGCCGAGCTCTCAGGCACGGAGTACGTCCTGACCCTCGACGCGGACACGCGCCTGCCGCCGGGCGCGGCGCCGAGCCTCATCGGCACGCTCGCGCACCCGCTCAACCGCGCCGAGTTCGACGCCGACGGCCGAGTCGTCGCCGGTTACAGCCTCCTGCAACCGCGGACCGACGTGCTGCCCGAGAGCGCCAACGCCTCGCGGTTCAGCCGCCTGTTCGTCGGGGAGAACGGTCTGGACCTCTACACCCACGCCGTCTCGGACGTCTACCAGGACCTGTTCGGCGCCGCGATCTTCGTCGGCAAGGGCCTCTACCGTGTCGACGACTTCCAGCGCGCGCTCGCCGGCCGCGTGCCGGAGAACAGCCTCCTGAGCCACGACTTGCTCGAGGGCATCTACGGCGGCGTGGCTCTCGTGAGCGACGTCGTCCTCTTCGAGGAGTACCCACCCACCTACCTCGCGCAGGTCAAGCGCGCCCAACGCTGGGTCCGCGGCGACTGGCAACTCCTCCCCTGGCTGCTCGCGACGCTGGTCGGCGCGCGCGGCAGGGGGGAGCGTCTCGGGCCGGCCGGTGCGTGGAAGATCGCGGACAACCTGCGGCGCAGCCTCGTCGCGCCCGCCCTCTTCGCCCTCTTCGTGGCCGGTTGGCTCGTCCTCCCGGGGTCGCCCGGCGTCTGGACCCTGATAGCGCTCTCCACCCTGGCCGCTCCGCTGCTCGCCGGCGCGGTCATCGCCTACCTCGACGGCCTGATCGAGAACTACACGGTGCCGGGGCGCCGGAGGCTGATGCCGTGGCAGCCGTTGAGCCAGGCGTTCGGACGCTTCGCGATCACGCTCTCGTTCGTCCCTTACGAGGCCGGCATGGTGGCGCGGAGCGTCAGCCTCACCCTCTACCGCCTCTTCGTCACCCATAGGAACCTGCTGGAGTGGCGCACGGCCGCGCTCACGAACCGCGAGCCCCCGCCCACGCTCGGTGGCGATGTCCGTCGCATGGGGTGGGCGCTCGCGCTGAGCGTGGCCGCGGCGCTGGCCGTCGCGTACCTCAGGCCCGCGGCTCTCCTGGTCGCCGCCGTCCCCCTGGTCGTCTGGCTCCTCGCCCCGGTCACCGCGCACCTGCTCTCGCTCGCGAGCGACGGCGCGCCGCGCGAGCTCACGGACGCCGAGCGACGCGAGCTCCACGGCCTGGCGCGGCGCACCTGGCTCTACTTCGAGCGCTTCGTCGGCCCCGAGGACAACTGGCTCCCACCCGACAACGTGCAACTCGGCCACGATCCGGTCACTGCCCACCGCACCTCCCCGACCAACGTCGGTCTCATGCTCCTCTCGACGCTCGCGGCCCACGACCTCGGTTACCTCGGCGTCGTCGACCTCTCATTGCGGTTGCGCCAGACGCTCGACGTCCTGGGACGCGTCGAGCGCTACCGTGGTCACCTCCTGAACTGGTACGACACGCGGAGCCTCGAGCCGCTGCACCCGCGCTACGTGTCGAGCGTCGACTCGGGCAACTTCGCGGCCGCGCTGGTGGCGTTGCGGCAAGGGTGCTTGCAGTTGCTCGAGCGTCCCATGGACGTCGCCGCCTTCTTCGGCGGCCTGACGGACGCGCTGGCCGTCCTCGAAGACGCCCTCTTCACCGCCATGCCGGAGCGGCCCGCCGCCGCGGCCGTCGCGGCCTTGCGCGAGCGCGTGGAGTCCGCCGCGCTCGCGCGCGAGCTATGGCCGAGCACCATCGCCCTCCTCGAGGGTGACGCCTGGCCGTCCGTCGAACAGGCGATCGTCACCGCCATGCACGATGGCGACCTGACGGGCCGCGACCTCGACGCCGTGCGGCTCTGGGCGGAGCGCGTGCGGCACGGGATCAGGGTCACGCTCGGCGAGGTCGGCTCCCTGGCGCCGTGGGTGCGCGCCCTGGGGGCGGCGCAGGCATGGACGGGCTCCCTCCCCGAAGGTTCACCGGCGCGCGTCGCCTGGCGGGCGGTGGCCGGCGCTTTGGCGTCGGAGCCGCCGCTGCGGGAGGTGGGCGCGTGGGTGGGGGAGGCGCTCGCCGCGTTGCGCGCGTTCCGCGCCGCGCTGGGCGACGAGTCGGCTGCCGCCTCCGCCGGCCGCGCCTGGTGCGACGACCTCGCGCCGCGTCTGGCCTCGGCTCGTAACGCCGCGGCCGGGTTGGTGCGAGCCTTCGAGGAGCTGGCGGCGCGCAGCGAGGCTGAGGTGGAGGCCACGGACTTCACCTTCCTCTACGACCCCGACCGCCAGCTCCTGCATATCGGCTACAACGTCGATACGGAGCAGCTCGATACGAACCACTACGACCTGCTGGCCTCGGAGTCGCGCCTCGCCAGCCTGGTGGCCGTGGCGAAGAGCGACGTTCCGATCAGCCACTGGGTCCACTTGAACCGCCCCTTGAGCGACCTCGGCGGGCGCGCCGCGCTCCTCTCGTGGAGCGGGACCATGTTCGAGTACCTCATGCCCGAGCTGCTCACGCGGCGCTACGGAGCGACGCTGCTCGACCAGAGCTGCGCGGCGGCGGTAGACGTGCAGATGGCGTTCGCGAAGCGTAACGGCGTGCCGTGGGGCGTGAGCGAGTCGGGTTACGCGCGCGTCGACGCCGCGGGCAACTACCAGTACCACGCGTTCGGAGTGCCGGAGCTGGCGCTGAACCGCTCCTACTCGAGCGACCTCGTGATCGCCCCGTACGCGAGCATGCTGGCGCTCAGGCACCGGCCCGAGGCGGTGCTCGAGAACGCGGCGCGCCTCGCCGAGGCCGGCGCGCTTGGGCCGCACGGCTTCTTCGAGGCCCTCGACTTCACGCCCGAACGCCGACCGCTCGGGGCGGACCGCGCGCTCGTGCGCTCGCACATGGCGCACCACCAGGGCATGATCCTGCTCGCGGTGGCGAACGCGTTGACGGACGACGCCATGGTCGAACGCTTCCATGCCGACCCGCGGGTGGCCACGGTCGAGTACCTGCTGCAGGAGCGCATCCCGCTCGACGTGCCCGTGATCGACGACCTCCGCCCGGAGGAGAGCCCGAGCGTGCCCGTCGACGTCGCCACGCTCGACGAGCCATGGCCGGTGCCCGTCGACACCGCCACGCCCCTCACGCACCTGCTCTCCAACGGCAGTTACACGGTGCTGCTCAGCGAGGCAGGGGGCGGCTGGTCGGCGGCGGGGGACGTCGCCATCACGCGGTGGCGCCCGGACGGGACCCGCGACGCCGACGGCACCTGGATCTTCGTCCGAGACGAGCCGGGCGGCTCCGTGTGGTCTGCGACGCCAGGCCCGCTGCCCTCGCGCGTCCAGGACGAACGGGTCGTGTTCTACCCTTACAAGGTCGAGTACCAGCGCGAGTTCGACGGCATCCTGACGCGCCTGGAGGTCGTGGTGGCGAGGGGCGCGGCCGAGCTGCGGCGCCTCACCGTCGTCAACCGTGGCGAGACGAGTCGCGTCCTGCGCGTGACCTCCTACGCCGAGGTCGTGCTCGGCTCCGCCGCGGCCGACGCCCGCCACCCGGCCTTCAGCAAGCTCTTCGTGGAGAGCAGCTTCCTGGCCGGTCGGTCGGCCATCCTGTTCCACCGCCGGCCGCGCTCGGCGGACGAAGCGGAGCTCTTCGCCGCCCACGCCGTCGTCAGCCGTGACGACCCGGGGCCGTGCGAGTACGAGACGGACAGGGCGGTGTTCCTCGGCCGCGGCAACGACGTCACGACGGCCGTGGGGACGCGCGGACCGCTGCGGCGGGCCGACGGCGACGGAGGGACGGGGGCGCCGGCGGAGCCGGACGCCACGCTCGACCCGGCCATGGCGTTGGCCGTGCGGCTCGAGCTCGAGCCGCACTCGCAGGAAGAGGTCACGTTCGTCACGGGGAGCGGCGCCAGCGCCCGCGAGCTGACCGACCTCCTCGACGAGTTGCGCAAGCCGGGCATGGTGGCGCGGGAGTTCGACCTCGCGCGCTTGCGTAGCCGCGTCGAGCTGCAGGAACACGACCTGACGCCCGCGACGGTGGAGACCTATCAGCGGCTCTACTCCGCCGTCGCCTACCCGCTGCCGGAGCTCAGGGCCCCCGCTGCGACGTTGGCGTCCAACACGCTCGGCCAGCCCGCGTTGTGGGGACAGGGCATCTCGGGCGACATGCCCATCGTCCTCGTCCGGCTCGACTCCACGGAACGGTTGCCGCTCGTGGTGGAGACGCTCCGGGCCCACGCCTACTGGCGCCGGCGCGGGGTGAAGGTGGACGTCGTCGTGCTGAACACGCAGGACACGGCTTACGACCAGACGCTCCACGCCCGCCTGCGCGCCCAACTCGTCCGGCTCGGCAGCGACGAGTGGCTCGGCGCGCGCGGCGGCATCTACCTCCTGCGGCGCGACCAGCTCGCCCAGGCGGACCTCGTGGCGCTCGAGAGCGCCGCGCGGGTCGTCCTGGACGGGGAGCACGGCTCGTTGGCCGAACAGCTCCGGCCGCTCGGTCTGCCGCCCCGCCCCGGCCTCCCGCTGCTGGCCCCCGTCATGGAACGCCAGCAGGGCGCGTCGGAGGGCATGGAGACGACGGACCTGCGGTACGACAACGGTTGGGGCGGGTTCACCGCGGACGGGCGCGAGTACGTGATCCGCGCGAGCAGGGGTGCGTTGCCGCCGGCGCCCTGGTCGAACGTGATGGCCAACGAGGTGCTCGGCTGCCTGACGACCGAGGCCGGCCTGGGCGCCACGTGGGCCGTGAACAGCGGCGAGAACCGCCTCACGCCGTGGAGCAACGACCCGGTGACCGACCCCAGCGCCGAGGCCGTCTACCTGCGCGACGAGGAGACGACGGAGGTCTGGTCCGCGACGCCGCACCCGGCCGGGGGCGATGCGGCGTTCGAGGCGCGCCATTCCGCGGGTCGCACGACCTACCGGCACGTGAGCCACGGCCTCGAGCAGGTGCTCGAGGTGTCCGTGGCCGCCCAGGACCCCGTCAAGCTCGTGCGCTTGAGCGTGAGGAACCTGTCGGACCGCCCGCGGCGCGTGACCGTCACCTACTACGCCGAATGGGTCCTCGGCGTCGATCGCCAGAGCACGAGCCTCCACCTGCTGCCCGACTACGTGCCCGAACGGTGCGCGCTCCTCGTCCGCAACCCCTACTCCACCGACTTCGGGGAGCGCGTCGCGTTCCTCGCGGGCAACAAGACCCCACACGGCGTCACGACGGACCGGCGCGAGTTCCTCGGCCGGTGGGGCTCGCCTGCCATGCCCGACGCGCTGCGGCGCGTGGGCCTCAGCGGCGCCGTCGCCCCCGGAGGCGACCCGTGCGGGGCCATGCAGCTGCACCTCGACCTGGGTGCCGACGGCTCGGAGGACGTCCTCTTCGTGCTCGGTGAGACCGAGGGCCGCGCTTCCGCCCTCGAGCTCGCCGACCGCTACCGCGACCTGGGGGCGTACGCGGAAGCGCGGGCGGCGGCTGAGGCGGCGTGGGACGCCCGGCTCGACAAGGTGCGGGTGAGCACGCCCGACCCGGCCCTAGACCTCCTGACGAACCGCTGGCTCGTCTACCAGACGCTCTCGAGCCGTTACTTCGGGCGGACGGCGTTCTACCAGCCCGGCGGCGCGTACGGCTTCAGGGACCAGCTGCAGGACGTCGTCGCGCTCCTGCACGCCGCGCCGGAGCTGGCGCGCGCGCAGCTCTTACGCGCGGCCGCACACCAGTTCGAGGAGGGCGACGTCCTGCACTGGTGGCACCCGCCCTCCGGCCGCGGTGTGCGCACCCGCATCAGCGACGACCTGCTGTGGCTCGTCTACGCCGCCGAGCGCTACGTCACGACTACGGGCGAGAGCGGGGTCCTGGACGAGGTCGTGCCGTTCCTCCACGGCCGACCGCTCGCGCCGGGCGCCGAGGACCGTTACGACGCCTACGCGCCCGGGCAGGGGTCCGGCACGTTGCTCGAGCATTGTCGCAGAGCGATGGAGAAGGGCGCGACGGTCGGCAAGCATGGGCTGCCGCTGATGGGCACGGGCGACTGGAACGACGGCATGAACCGCGTCGGGGCGGCGGGGAAGGGCGAGTCCGTGTGGTTGGCGTGGTTCCTGGTCGACGTCATCCGGCGCTTCGTCGGGCTCCTCGACCGCGTCGGCGGGAGCGACGGGGAAGCGGAGCGCTGGACCGCGCGGGCCGACGCCTACGCGCGGGCGTGCGACGGGGTCGCCTGGGACGGCCGCTGGTACCTGCGCGCCTTCTACGACGACGGCACGCCCCTCGGCACTGGCGCCGCGTCGGAGTGGCGCATAGACTCCATAGCCCAGTCGTGGGCCGTCCTGGCGGGCGCCGCGCCCGCTGAGCGCGCGACCGTCGCCATGCGCTCCGTGGAGGAGCTCTGCGTGCGGTGGGAGGAGGGCCTGATCAGGCTCGCCACCCCGCCGTTCGACCGCTCGCAGAAGGACCCGGGGTACATCAAGGGCTACCTCCCCGGCGTGCGCGAGAACGGCGGGCAGTACACCCACGGTGCCATCTGGAGCGCGTGGGCGTTCGCCCGGCTGGGCGAGCGCGGCAAGGCCCACGCCCTGCACCGGCTCCTCGACCCCGTGCTGCACGCTGCCGACCGCGAGGGCGCCGAACGTTACGTGGTCGAGCCGTACGTGCTGGCGGCCGATGTCTACGGGCAGCCCCCGCACGTCGGGCGTGGCGGCTGGAGTTGGTACACGGGCTCGGCCGCCTGGTTCTACCGCTTCGGGCTGGAGGGGTTGCTAGGGCTGGAGCGCGTGGGCGACGAACTGCGCCTCGACCCTCACGTCCCGGCCGAATGGCCGGGGTTCGAGGTGCGGTACCGCCATGGGGCGAGCACCTACGTCTTGCGGGCGAGACCGGGAACCGCGCCGGCCAACCTCGTCACGCGGCTGGTCGATGACGGCGTAGAGCACGTGGTGGACGTGGTCTACGCCGCATAGGCCGGTTCGGGCGCGTTCCGGGCGCGCCGGAACCCGCCCGCGGAGCGGCTCATAGGCCCGATAGACGCGTGTTCTTCTCGATGTACGAGGCCCAGTCCTCCGGCACGTCCATCTCGGGGTAGATGGCGTCCACCGGGCAGGCCGGGACGCAGGCACCGCAGTCTATGCACTCTTCCGGGTTGATGTAGAACTGGTCGTCGGCCTCGTAGATGCACTCCACAGGGCAGACGTCCACGCACGAGGCGTCCTTGACGCCGATGCAGGGTTCGGTGATGACGTAAGCCATTGTCGCCTTCCTTGTCGCCTGACGCGAGTCGCTTACGGGTCCCGACTGCGACGCGGAGGCGACCTCGCTAGAGGCAGTTCTAGCAGGTGCGGGCCCATGGTGGCAAGAACTTTCGTACCTAGCGGGCAGCAGGCATGAGAACGGCCCCGGCTGCCTTTTCTTCGCTCCGTCGGTGCCCGTCTCCCGTACTGCCTGGTCTCGCGCCTTGCCGCGGTGCCTTTCGGGTGGAGCCGGGTTACTCGGTCGAGCCTCTAGTGGCGCAGGGGCCGCTCTTTCGAGAAGTGGTCCGTGATCTCTATGGTGCCAGACCTCCTTCCACTTCCAGGGTACTGCCGGCGCCGGCCCATGAACAGGGCCACACGTCATGGAAAACGCGTGGCCCTTTGCGTAAGCTGGTTGTTTGGGGCCGCCCGCGGGCGGCGCCTGATGGGCGCTGGCCGCAGGCAGCGCCGGCAGGCACGAGCTCCGCCAACGGGCGCAAACTGCGCCAACGGCGCTAGCGCGCTGGCAGCGCCCGCGCTTGCCTCAGAACAAGAACCAACCCCCCGCCACCGCGATCACGCCGGCGAAGATGAGCGCCACGGTGTTGATGACCTTGATGAGCGGGTTGATCGACGGGCCGGCCGTGTCCTTGTACGGGTCGCCGACCGTGTCGCCTACCACGCTCGCGGCATGGGCGTCGGAGCCCTTGCCGCCGTGGTTGCCGTCCTCGATGTACTTCTTGGCGTTGTCCCACGCGCCGCCGCCGTTGCTCATCATGAGCGCCATCATCAGGCCGGAGCCGATGACGCCGATCAGCAGTCCGCCGAGGGCGAGGGGCCCGAACAGGAAGCCGACGACGAGGGGCGCGGCCACGGCGATGATGCCGGGGAGCGCCATCTCGCGCAGGGCCGCGGCAGTCACGATGTCGACGGCCTTGCCGTAGTCGGGCTTCGCCTTGCCTTCCATGATGCCCTTGATGGTGCGGAACTGCCTGCGCACTTCCTCGATCACGGAGCCGGCGGCCTTGCCGACGGACTCCATGAGGAACGCGCTGAACAGGAAGGGCAGCATGGCGCCGATGAGGAGGCCGACGAGGATGATGGGGTCGTCGAGTCGGAAGGCGCCGGCGCCGAACTTGACGGGGTCGACGAGCTTGAGGCGCTCGGCGAAGTCGGCGAAGAGCACGAGGGCGGCCAGCGCGGCGGAGCCGATGGCGTAGCCCTTGGTGACGGCCTTGGTGGTGTTGCCGACGGCGTCGAGCGCGTCGGTGTTGGCGCGCACGTTGGCAGGCAGGTCGGCCATCTCGGCGATGCCGCCCGCGTTGTCGGTGATGGGGCCGTAGGTGTCCATGGCTACGACCATGCCGGTGACGGAGAGCATGGCGACGGCGGCCACGGCGATGCCGTAGAGGCCCGCGATCGAGTAGGCGACGAAGATGGCGAGCACGAGGACGATGACGGGGAGGGCGGTCGACTGCATGCCGACGGCGAGGCCGGAGATGATGTTGGTCGCGCTGCCGGTCTCGGACGCCTTGGCCACGCGCCTGACGGGCGCGAAGCGCGTGCTCGTGTAGTACTCGGTTATGAACATCATGGCGATGGTCACCACGATGCCGACGAGGCTGGCGACGAACAGCGAGCCCCAGCCCATGTCGCGGCCGAGGACGCTGAAGTCGAAGCCGTTGAACATGGCGTAGGTGAGGACGCCGAACGCCACGACGCTGATGCCGGCGCTCACGAACACGCCCTTGTACAGGGCGCCCATGATGTTGTTCGAGCCTTCCGGCAGGCGCACGAACTGCGTGCCGATGATGCTCGCGATGATGGCGATGGCCCCGAGGAGGAGCGGGTAGAGGACGAGGTTCGTGACCGCGCCAGTGCCGGGGAGCAGGTAGCCGAGGAAGACGGCGCCGATGGCGGTGACGGCGTAGGTCTCGAACAGGTCGGCGCCCATGCCCGCGCAGTCGCCGACGTTGTCGCCGACGTTGTCGGCGATCACGGCCGGGTTGCGGGGGTCGTCCTCGGGGATGCCCGCCTCGACCTTGCCGACGAGGTCGGCGCCGACGTCGGCGGCCTTCGTGTAGATGCCGCCGCCCACGCGGGCGAAGAGGCTGATGAGGGAGGCTCCGAACGCGAAGCCGACGAGGGGTTCGACGGGGTTGGAGAGCCCAAGGACCACGTGGAAGAGCCAGAAGAAGCCCGAGACGCCGAGGAGCGCGAGGCCCGCGACGGCGAGGCCAGCGACGGCGCCGCCGCTGAACGCTATGCGCAGCGCGCCGGCCAGCCCGCCGCGCGCGGCCTGGGCGACGCGGACGTTGGCGCGGACTGCGACGTTCATGCCGACGAAGCCGCTGATGGCGCTGAAGAGCGCGCCGATGGCGAAGCCGGCCGTCGTCCACCACCACAGCGTGCGGTCGTGGTCGTTGCCCGACGTGAGCGCCACGACGGCGAACACGGCTGCGATGATCACGGCCACGATGGCGATGGTGCGGTACTGGCGGTTCATGTACGCAGCGGCGCCCTGGCGCACGGCGTCGGAGATCTCGACCATGCGCGCGTCGCCTGTCGGCGCGGCCATGATGCTGCGCGCCAACACGAAGGCTGCCACCAGCGCCAAGATGGCGGCCAGCGGAACTAGGGTGATCAACAGGTCCATTCTTCCTCCAACAGACTTACCGGCGCGCAGTCTTCAAGCGCGCAGGTCCCCAGCCGGGTACTTGCGTCCACGTTCCCACCGCCCTCGAGTCGGGCCCCGCCGGTCGGGGTCGCACCCTTGGCCGTGCTTCCGGGCCACTGCTCGCCTGGGCGGCGGTTCGCCCGATGAGCGGCGGCAAGCTTACCACTAGCGAGCGCGTTGGCGCCCCGGCGCGGGGGCGGCGGTCGCGTCCGGCGGCGGCGCTTCCGGCGCGCGGTCCGGACCGGTCGCGCGGTAACCTTGGGCGGTGAAAGTGCCAAGCAGCGCCGTCAAGGACCGTGAGAGGTGAAGGCATGGTGAGCGAACCGTCCGCCAACCCCGGAGAGCCAGCGCGAGAGGGGCCCCAGGCAGGTCCCGGGGCGAGCCCGCTCGCCGGTAAGCCGGCCCCACGCGCGCTACTCATCGACGTGCCGCGCCTCGTCACCGACTACTACTCCGTCAAGCCGGACGCCGGCAGGGCGGAGGAGCGCGTGGCGTTCGGCACGTCCGGCCACCGCGGCACGAGCGGGGCCGCCGGCTTCAACGAGGACCACATCCTCGCCGTCTGTCAAGCCATCGCCGACAGGCGGGCGTCGCAGGGCATCTCGGGGCCCCTCTTCCTCGGGGCCGACACCCACGCCCTCTCGACCCCGGCGCTCGTCTCGGCCGTCGAGGTCCTGACGGCCAACGGGGTGAACGTCGTGGTCGCGCGCGGCTTCGCCGCCGTGCCGACCCCGGTCGTCTCGCACGCCGTGCTCACGCACAACCTGGGGCCAGGCGCGCACGGTAGGGCGCCCGGCGCAGTGCTCGCGGCCGACGGGGTGGTCATCACGCCCTCGCACAACCCTCCCGCTGACGGCGGGTTCAAGTACAACCCGCCCCACGGCGGTCCGGCCGGCACGGACGACACCTCCGAGATCCAACGCGCCGCCAACGCCTACCTCGAGGCCGGCCTGCGCGGCGTGCGGCGCCAGACGTTGGCCCGGGCCCGAGCGGCCGGCGCCTTCGAGGAGCGCGACCTCATGACCCCGTACGTCGACGACCTCGGTTCCGTAGTGGACGTCGGGGCCATCGCGGCGGCCGGTGTGCGCATGGGCGTGGACCCGTTGGGCGGCGCGTCCCTCGCGTACTGGGGACCCATCGCCGAGCGCTGGGGGCTCGACATCACCGTCGTCAACGACGTCGTCGACCCGACGTTCGCGTTCATGCCCGTAGATCACGACGGCAAGATCCGTATGGACTGCTCGTCGCCGTACGCGATGGCCAACCTGATCGAGTTGCAGCACCGCTTCGACGTGGCCTTCGGCAACGACCCGGACGCCGACCGGCACGGCATCGTCACGCCGAGTAGCGGGCTCGTGAGCCCGAACCACTACCTCGCGGTCGCCATCGACTACCTCTTCACGCACCGTCCCGGGTGGCCGGCCGGCGCGAAGGTAGGCAAGACGCTCGTCTCCAGCTCGTTGATCGACCGCGTGGCCGCCGGGCTCGGTCGCGAGGTCGCCGAGGTGCCCGTCGGCTTCAAATGGTTCGTGCCGGGGCTCCTCGGGGGCGACCTCGCCTTCGGCGGCGAGGAGAGCGCGGGCGCGACGTTCCTCCGCACGGACGGAGCGCCGTGGACCACGGACAAGGACGGACTCATCCTTGGCCTGCTCGCGGCCGAGATCCGCGCGGTGACGGGGGAGGACCCCGGCGAGCGCTACGCCGGCCTCACGCGCAAGTACGGTGCGCCTACCTACGCCCGCAGCGACGTGCCGGCCGGCAAGGAGCGCAAGCGGGTCCTCGGCAACCTCAGCCCGGAGGCCGTGCTCGGCGCGGGCCGGAAGGAGCTGGCGGGGGAGAGGATAGTGCAGGTCCTCAGCCGGTCGCCGTGGGGCGGCGAGCCCATCGGCGGCATCAAGGTCGTGACGGAGAGCGGCTGGTTCGCCGCGCGCCCGTCCGGCACCGAGGACATCTACAAGATCTACGCCGAGAGCTTCGCCGGACCGGAGCAGGTGGCAAAACTGCAGGCGGAGGCGAGGGCGCTCATCCAGGAACAGTTCGAGCTGGCCGGCGTGTGAGCCACTGAGCGCGGCGGCGGTTCCGAGCCGCCGCCGCGCCCGGGTCCGGGCCCAAACCGGGTCCAGCCCGGGCGGGGCCCCGACGAACGCCTACTCGTCCGCCAGGGGCACGCTCAGCACGGGGACCTTGCTCGACCGGATGAGGGCGTCCGCGCGGCTGCCGAGCAGGAGGCCCGCGGCGGCGCGGTGCTGCCTGATCCCGATGGCGATGAGGTCCGCGCCGGCCTCAACGGCGAGCTCCGGCAAGGCGGTGACGGGGTTGCCGGCCCGCACCACGATCCGGGAAGCCTCGCCGCCGGAGAGCTCGCTCAGCTTGTCGGTGACGGACTGGATGTGAGCGGCGTCGTCCCTGACGCGTTCGTCGTCGACGACATGCGCCAGTACGAGCTCAGTGCCCTCGCCCGTCAGGTCGCGTACGAACCGCCAGGCGGCCCAGGAAGCCGCGCCGAAGTCGGTCGCGACGAGCACCCGCCGCACCCTGCCGACGTCGGCCTCCTCGCGCACCGTGATGACCGGGAGGTAGCTGCGGCGCACGAAGCGGCCGGCCACCCCGCCGAGGAAGACGTTGTCGAAGCGGTTGGCGCCATGCGCCCCCATGACCACGAGGTCGAAGCGGTCCTGCATGGCGAGCAGCTCCACTACGGGGTTGCCCCAGACGAGCTCGCTCGTCGCGTCGGGGCTGGCGAGGTGCGACAGCATGCCGCGCAGGCGCTCGACCTCCTGACCCCGGCCCTCCTCGACGCGCCGGTTGAGCTCGAGGTTGAGGCTGTCCAGCTGCGGCCGCAGCCGGGCGCCCTCCGTCTCGAAACGCTGCTGCACGTGTACGACGTGCAGCGTGCCGTTGGTGCGACGGCGCAGGTCGCGCGCCAACGCGAGCGCCATCTGCGCCGGCTGGGAGAAATCCGTCGGGTGCAGGATCCGCATGCGTACCTCCATCGCGTTTATCGCCCCATCATACGGTCGGGACCGGCGGTGCCCGCCTCGGGCGCTCCACTCACGCCCGTGTCCGCCGAACTCCTACGCGGGCCTGGGTCTGATGACCACGCGGGTTCACATCCGTCGGGATTACCCTGGGGTTGGGCCAAGGCCCGTTAGGAGGCTGGGCATGTACAAGAGGATCCTGATGCCGACGGACGGTAGCGCGAGTTCCGACCTCGCCGTCACGCAAGGGCTGGAACTCGCCAAGCAGCTCGGCGCGGAGGTCACTTTCCTCCATATTCTCGAGAACCCGCTCACCGCCGGTTACGCGACGCCGGAGACGCTGCCTTACGCCGCCGAGCTGTACCAGGACCTGCGCGAGGCGGGCGCACAGCTCCTCGAGCGGGCCAAGGCGAAGGCCGCGGCGGTCGGCGTCACGGCGAACACCGTCCTCGTCGAGCACCACGACCCCGTCGAGGCCGTCCACGATGCCGAGGCCGATCACGACCTCGTCGTCATGGGCACGCACGGCCGCAGGGGCTTCAACCGCTGGATGTTCGGCTCGGTCGCGGAGGGCGCGTTGCGCCGTTCGACCAAGCCGTACCTGGTCGTGAGGGCGCAAGACGCTAGCGAGTGAGGCTCGGTAGGCCTCTGGAGGTCATGCATGAGCTCAACCGTGAGGAGTGAGCGTGTGCGGGTGCTCGTCCCGCTCGACGGCTCCGAGTTCGCTCGTCAGGTGATCCCGTACGCCATCCGGGTCCTGCGGCCGGAGACGCACGCGCTCACGCTGCTCAAGGTCGCTCCGGTGCCGGAAGGGTATAGCCCCGTGGCCGCGCGGCCCCTGACGCTGGAAGGCTGGTCGGCCCGCGACGGCTGGACGGGTGGCGAGCCGCCCGTCTACTACAGCCAGGTCTACGATAGTGCGGTCGCCAACCTCGAGGAGGAAGTGTTCGCCGACGCCAGGCGGCTCGTCGCCGCCGGCTTCGAGGTGACGCCGGAGGTGCGCTTCGGCGACCCGGCCGACGAGATCGTCTCGCTCATCGCGGAGGAGGGCTACGACCTGGTCGTGATGGCCACCCATGGGCGTTCCGGCCTCGGCCGCGTCCTCATGGGGAGCGTCGCGGGGGCCGTCCTCAAGCGCGTGCACGTCCCCGTCATGATGGTCAGGCCGCTGCCAGAAGGCGCCGGGGAGGGGCTCGGGGCCGTCGACCGCGCACCGGTGAGGGCGACGACCGACGTCATCACGTGAGGGGCTGAAGGGCCGGATCGCGTGTCCACCGCCGACGCCGCGCTCCTCAGGGCCACCCTGGCCGCCCAGGACCAGGAGCGGGCGCGCATCGCCTCGGAGCTCCACGAGGACGTCGGGCAGGCGCTGAAGGCCGTCATCCTCGGGCTCGATCGGCTCGATCGGCTTGGCCGGGCGGACGACGCCGCCGCCAAGGCCGAACGCCAGCGCCTGCGCACGGCGGCGGTGCGGAGCCTGGAGGCCGTCAGGCGCATCGCGCTCGACAGCCGCCCACCCACCTTGGACGAGCTCGGCCTCGCGGCTGCCATCCGCACGCTCGCCCGTGAGGCCGAGGGGCGCGGCGGACCGCCCGTCGGCGTGCTCGTCACGATCGCGCCGACGCGGGAAGGGGCGGCGGGCGCGCTCGGCCCGCGCCGGACGCGGTCGGGCAAGGCGAGCGAGGTCGAGGTCGCCCTCTACCGCGTCGCCAAGGAGGCACTCGCCAACGTCGTGCAGCACGCGCGGGCCGCGTCGGCGTCCGTGGTCGTGTCCGGCACGCCGGACAGGTGGTCCATCGTGGTCGAGGACGACGGCGTGGGGTTCGACGTGGCGGCCCTCGCGCCTGAGGCGGGGCTCGGCCTGGCGTGCATGCGCGCCCGCCTCGTGGCGCTCGGCGGCAGCCTGGACGTCGAGAGCGCGCCGGGGGGAGGAACGTCCGTTTACGGCAGGCTCGGTACGCCCTAGCGTGGAGCATGACGCACCGCACGGTTCGACTCCTGCTGGTGGACGACCACGCACTGGTCCGGTCGGGTGTCAGGGCGCTGCTCGAGGCGCACGAGTCGCCGGCCACGACGCTCGCCGTCGTCGGTGAGGCCGCCACGGCCGAACAGGCGCTGCAGCTCGTCGGCGCGCTAGGCCCCGACGTCGTGCTCCTCGACCTCTCGCTGCCTGGTCGCAGCGGCATCGCCGCCCTCCCCGAGCTGACGGCCGCCGCTCCGGCCACGCGCTTCATCGCCCTCTCGATGCACGAGGACGCCGAGTACGTCCAGAGCTTCCTCGCGGCGGGCGGCTCGGGTTACGTGCCGAAGACGTCGCTGGAGACCGAGCTCGTCGACGCCGTCCTGGCAGTCGACCGCGGCGAGTACTACGTGCCCGCCAGGCTCCTCGCCGCCCTGACCCGCGAGCTCGCCCACCCCGACCCGCGCCGCGCGGCGCAGCTCACGGAGCGCGAGACGGACGTCGTGCGCGGCATCGCGTCCGGCTCCACCTACCGCGAGATCGCCCGGACCCTCGGCCTCAGTGAGAAGACCGTCGCGACGTACCGCGAACGCGCCAGCGAGAAGCTCGGCGCGCGCTCACGCGCCGAGCTCGTCAGGTGGGCGGTGGAGCGGGGGCTCGTGTGAGCGGTAGGCTCAGCCCCCCTGCAACTTCTTGAACAGCCCGCCGCAGAGCCCGCCGTAGCCCGTCTCGGGCACGCCGCCCCAGAGGGCGTCGATCGTGCTCAGGATGATGATGTTAGTCCAGTTCGTGTCCGGACCGAAGGAGAGCGCGGTGTTGACGCCCGAGCAGACGGTGGTGAACACGCACTCCGCGAACTCATCGTTGACCCCCTGCGTCTGGCCCTGCAGCGGCATGGAGAGCATGATGCCGAGGCAGCGCCCGATCGAGGCGTACTGGTTGAGCACCGTGCGGAGCTGCAAGACGATGTTCACGCCTTCCGTGTACTCGGAGAACGCCTGCCCCCAACCGCGGTCCCCGATGCCGAGCACCGCCCCCGTCGAGGGGTCGAGGCGCCACCAGCCGACGGCGTCTGCTCCGCCCGGCGGCACGACGACCAGCCTGCCGGCGCCCAGGTCGCCCGCGATCCGCGCGCGCAGGTCGGGGCTCAGGTCCGGCGCGGTGGCGTCGAGCTCCTCGACCGTCCTGACGACCGTCCACGGGCGCCCCGCGGCCAGGTCGGCGGAGTAGGCGACCGCGACGGCCGCCTGCCCCGCGGCCGGAACGGCGAGGTCGGCGTACCGCTCCTGGAGGACGGACTCCGTGACCGTGTCCCTGACGCCCTGGACGAGCGCGGGCTCGTCGTCGCCTTGGCCGGCCGTCACGGTGCCGGACACGATGTCGAACGCCGCGCTGCGGCTGAGGTCGGGCTCGAGGCTCTGGTGGTAGGCGACGACCAGAGGACCGGTCGGGCTCCCCGTCAGGTGGTCGGTCCTGAACTGCTGGAAGCGCTCGAGCGGCGTGACGAGGGCGGCCACGTCGGCGAGGCGGTCGGCCACGACGCGCGGGCCCAGCGTGCCGCCCTGGAAGTAGAACTCCGTCCACTCGGCGCGCTTGTCGAGCAGCCTGGCGGCCGACGCGAGCTCGATCGCCGCGCCGGGCAGGCCCGCACCCGTGACGACGATCTCCGTCTGGCCCGAGAGGGCGACGGCGCGCGCCAGTTCCTGCGCCTCCGTCAGCTCGACGGCCGTTACGCCGGCGGCGCGCGCGGCGGGGCCGATGAGGTCGAATACTTCCCTGCGCTCGACGCTCTCGAAAGCGCCTGCCGCCGTGACCGTGTACTCCAGCCACATGGCCGTGAACGCCCCCGCGCCCTCGTCCTCGGCCCCTGCCGCCGCGCCGCCGAAGCCCCCGAACATGCCGCCGATCCCCCCGCCGAGCATGCCGGCGTTGCCCGCCGCGCCCCCGCCGCTACGCCCCCCTTCGCTCAAGGTGCCGTCCGCGCCCACGGTCGTCGTGCCGACGGTCTGGTCGTCAACGAACAGGGCCGGCTGCCACGTCTTCACTTCCATGAGCGCTTGCCGGTAGGCGTCCGACGGGCGCTCGGTGGTGTACAGGTCCAGGTCTTCCGGGAAGTCGCTCGGGATGGCGGCGAACGCCACGGTGCGCCCGAACCCCTCGGCCGCCAGGAGGTCGGTCGAGGCTACCTCCGTCTCGGTGAGCGACTCGCCGTCCCACGTCTCGACGACCACGGCGACGCGCACGCGGTGCAAGCGGTCGCCGCACGAGAGGTCGCGGCACGAGCCGTCCACGGCCGCGAGCAGGCGCAGGTCCGTCAGGTCGAAGCGCAGCTGCGCCGGCGCCAGCACGTCGCCGACGGTGCTCGCCGGCAACGTTGGGTCGAGGTCGACCCACGCGCCGTCCCGTTGCACCTGGAGCCACCAATGATCGGCCGCGTTCGCCGCCGCGTCCATGCGTGCCGTCGGGGCCGGGGCCCCGGCCGCGGCGAGGGCCGCGCTCAGCGCTGCGCTCTGGTAGGCGGTGCGCTCCTCGATGCTGCGGTCCAAGGCGGCCTTGGAGGCCGCGAGCTCGCCTAAGCGCGCGCCGACTTCCCGGGCGTCGAGGCCGTAGAGATCGGCAAGGCGCTCGGCGCCGTCGGCCGCCGGCTCCGCCTGGGCAGCGGCGAGCTTGCCCGGGCGCTGGGCGGCGACGGCCGCTGCGGCTGTCTGCGCGTCGAGCACCGCGTGCGCCACGATGGCCTGGGTACCGTTCGCCGCCAGGAGGGCCTTGAGGAGCAGGGCCCGGTCGAGGGCGTTGCCCGTGCGGTCGACGAGCACGCCAGTAGGGCCCTTGAGCGCGCCGCGGTACGGCACGAACCCGATGTCGTCCCGAACGAAGGCGAAGATCGTCTCGAGCGGCACCTCGCCGGGCGTGCCGAGCGCCGCTAGAGCGGCGTCGACGTCGAAGCCGGCCGCGGGCACCTCGGCGGCGGCCTGCTCCAGCTGGGCGAAGAGCGTGTCCGGCTCGGGCGGCGTCTGCGCGGCGGCCGGGCCTGCCATGCCGAAGGCGGCCAGCAGGGCGAGCGCGGCGCGGCGCCAGGACCGCGGTGAGGTGGTGGCCGCGAGGCTTCTCGCGAACGGGCGTTGCTGGGTAAGCGCATGCCGGGCTCCGGCGGGTAGCGGATGCTGGGGATCGGTTCTCACTGGCGCCTTCACCTCCATGGTCGGTTCGGAAGTCGACCCTCACTGTAGCGTCGAGGCGGAAGGAGGGCGTCATAAGGCCGTCAAAGGCGGAGAGGCCGCCGCTAGCCGTCACCCGCTCGCGCCACGCCCCGCCCGGGCGGCCTACTGCGCCCGCGGGCTCCCCGCGTAGGACTTAATCCGACATGGGCGTAGGCGGAGCGCCACGGCGCGAGCGCGTAGCGGGCGCGTAACGTTCAGGAGAGTCGCGGCACGGGCCGGACCGCAGCGAGCCTCGCGGCGGCCGCGCTCAGGGCCGCATGCGCTAAGGAGGCGACGTGAGCTCGAGGTTGGCAGGCAAGGTCGCGGTAGTTACGGGCGCCGGTTCGGGCATGGGGCGGGCCATGGCGGTACGGTTCGCCGCAGAGGGCGCGAGCGTGCTCGGAGCCGACTGGAACGAGGAGGCCCTGAAGGCGGTCATCGACGAGGTGACCGCGGTCGGCGGGACCATCAAGGGCGTGAAGACTAACGTGGCGGACCGCGCCCAGGTCGAGGCGATGGTCCAGGCCGCCGTCGACGCGTTCGGTAAGCTCGACGTCCTCGTCAACAACGCGGGCGTCATGGACCTCAACCAAGGGGTGGCGGAGCTCGACGACGACCTCTACCGGCGCGTGATGGGCGTCAACGTCGACGGGCCGACGTTCGCCAGCCGGGCCGCCATCAAGGCGATGGGCGAGAACGGCGGAAGCATCCTCAACATCGCGAGCGTCGCCGGTGTTGGCGGCGGCGCGGCCGGCGCGGCGTACACCATGTCCAAGCACGCCGTGATAGGCCTGACCCGCAACACGGCGTTCATGTACGGCCCCAAGGGGATCACGTGCAACGCGATCGTGGTGGGCGCCGTGGCCACGAACATCATGTCGAGCATCGACCCGACCAAGCTCGATCAGTACGGCATGAGCCGCTCGCAGCGCTACTACGGCCTGATCCCCGCTCAGCTCCAGCCGGACGACATCGCGAACCTCGCCCTCTTCCTCGTGTCCGACGAGGCCAAGATGGTCAACGGCGCGCTCGTCGCGGCCGACGGGGGTTGGCGCGCGGCTTGAGCGCGTTGAGCGACCGCTAGGTCGCGAGGGGGCGACGTGCGCTGCGTCGCCCCCTCGACGTGGCAGCGGGCGACGGGCAATGGGCGCGGCGAGGGCGGCCCCGCCCTGGTCGTGGTGCCCCCTGCGGCACGAGAGGCGCCGCGCCTCGGCCCCCGCGCTGGTACGCTTCCTCGCATGAGCCGCACCGTGGGCAAGGCGCAGCGCCTCGCGCTGCTGAAGGAGGAGCTCGCTCGGCGGCCCCGCCGCGTGGTCGAGCTCGCGGGCGAGCACGGCTGCACGCGGCGCACGATCGAGCGCGACCTCGTCACGCTCGTCGAGCAGCTCGGCGTCGAACTGCGCAAGGACGGCGACGGCCGGTACTTCGTGCCGCGCAAGGCCTCCGCCCTGAACGAGGTCGAGGCGCTGGCCGTGTACAGCGCGACCCGGCTGCTCACGCATACGGGGGTGGGCGAGCGACACTACCGCACGGCCCTCGAGAAGCTCGCCAACCAGGTGCCGGAGCCGGCGCGCACGTCGCTGCTCCGCAGCGTCGACGACCTCAGGCAGGGCCCGGAGGACCGGACGCTCGACCTCGTGGCGCAGGCCTGGTTCCAGCGCCGCGTCCTGCGCTGCGAGTACGACTCGGCCAACTCCGGGACGACCAGCCCGCGCGAGCTGGAGATCTACTTCTTCGAGCTCAACCGCCGCAACCTCGAGCCGTACGTCCTCGCCTTCGACCGCACGAAGAACAAGAAGGTCGTCGTGCTCAAGCTCGCCCGGATGAGGAACGTCATGCTCAGGGACGAGAACTACGAGATCCCGAGCGACTTCGACCCCAAGGCGAGGCTGGACCCGGCCTTCGGCATCGTGGTGGGGGAGGAGTTCGAGGTGACGCTGCGCGCGGGCGACACCGTCGCCAAGCGCATGACGGAGAACGGCGACCGCAGCCTGCGCCTGGGTGCCGACGCGGGCGAAGGCAGGCGCTTCGTGCACGTCACCGCCACGCGCGACTCCCAGGGCAGGCCGTTGGAGATCCTTCCGTGGCTGCTGGGTTGGGGCTCTGCCATCGAGGTCGTCGCCCCCGACTTCGTGCGCAGCGCCCTGCGCGCCGAGCTGGCGAAAGCCCTCGCCGCCTACCCGGAGTGAGCGGGGGCTCGGGCCGCCCGTGGCCGAGGCGCGCTAGGGCGGGGTTCGCATGAGCCTGGAGTTCGTCTGCCTGGCCGCCGGCCGCGGCACGCGCATGGGCCGCCTCGGCGCCTACCTGCAGAAGTGCATGTACCCCGTGGGGCTCCGCCCGTTCCTCGAGCTCACCATGGCGCAGGCCGCCGGCGCCGGCGGCGCGCGCGTGCACGTCGTCGTCGGCCACCACGCCGAGCAGGTCGCCGCGTACTTCGGGAGCGAGTTCGGCGGCATGCGCGTCGAGTACGTGCGGCAAGACGAGCCGCTCGGCACGGGCCACGCCCTCGGCCTGCTCGCCGAGCGCCTCGCCGGGGCGGCGCGCGTGCTCGTGTGGCAGGGCGACGTGTACGTGCCGAGCGCGGTGTTCGCCGCCCTGGACGCGCACGGGTCGCCCAACGCCGTGACGCTCGTCTCCGAGCCGGAGGCCGGGCCCGAGCTCCTCGCCACCGTCGAGGGCGACCGGGTCCGGCGCGTGTGGGGCGGCGCCGGACCCTTGAGCGACGGCGGCGTCTGGAAGCTCGAGGCGCGGCTGCTCGCCGCGCTGGGCGGCCGTGGCGCGCCCTCCGGTCCGCTCACCGCCGGTGTCCCGGGCGGCTCCCGCGCGCCGTCTCGTGCCGCGAACGCCGAGGTCAGGGCCCTCGCGAACCTCCAACGGCTGATCGACGCGGGCGAGGCCGAGGTCGGCGCCGTCGTGGTCGGCACGCGCCTGCACCTCGGCGGCACCCACCCGACGCCCGAGGCCAACGTGGCCGGCGTCGTGCGGCGCCTCCTCGCGGAGGGGCACGGGCGGTGAGCGGGATGCTCATCGCCAGGGCGCCGCTGCGCGTGCCCCTCGCCGGCGGCCTGACGGACGTGAAGCCGTACGCCGAGCGGTTCGGCGGCGTCACGCTCAGCGCCACCATCTCGTTGGCCGCGCGGGTCACGTGGCTGCCCAGCCTCGACGGACGCTTCGAGGTCGTGGCCGAGGGCCGGGCCGAGTCGGCGGCCTCCGCCGCCGGCGTCCGCAACGACCTCGTGCGCGCCGCGCTCACGACCTTCGGCGAAGGGCTGGAGCCGGCGCGCGTCGGTGTGTGGCTCGACGTGGCAGGCAACAGCGGGCTCGGCGCCTCGGGGGCGATCTGCACGGCGCTCGTCCACGCCATGCTCGCGGCGCGCGGCGCTGCGGCGGAGCCCGCGGCGGTCGGGGCGGCGGCCGCGCGGCTGGAAGTGGAGGAGCTCGGGGGCGCGTCGGGCTACCACGACGCCAACATCTCCGCCAGAGGCGGGTTGCGGCAGCTGCGCTACGCCGGCGCGAGCGTAACGGACGTGCCGCTGGGCATGACCGACGCCGCGCGCGCGGCCGTGGTCGGCTCCCTCATGCTCTTCGCGACGGGGCGCACCGGCCTCACCGGACCGTCGCTCGCGACGCTCGTCTCGCGCATCGACCACGCCTTGCCCGTGCTGCATGACATCAAGGCGGTGGCCATGCGGCTCGCCGGCGCCTTGGCGGCCGGCGACCTCGGCACGGTGGCCTGGTGCGTAGGCGAGCAACAGCGCCTCAAGCAGCGCCTGCCGGGCGACTTCGTCGACGCGGACGTGCTCGCGCTCACGGCGCGCGTCGCGGCGACCGGCGCGAGCGCCCAGGTGCCGGGCGGCAAGATCGGCGGCTACCTGCTCGTCTGTTGCCCGGACGGCCAGCAGGAGGAGGTGCGTTCGGTCCTGGCGGGGTTGCGGGAGGTGCCGCTCGCGTTCACCACCGAGGGGAGCGGCGTCGTCCGGTTCTGACCCGCGGCCCCGCTACGGTTCCTCGGCCGAACGGCCGGCCGTCCGGCGCCGCACGACCGGGGCGGGCCGCGGCCGGGCGCCTCAGTAGCTCACCGACTCGAGCTGCACGACCAGCTCGGCGTTGCCGGCCTTGAACGCACCCTCCGCGCCGACGCGCTTGCCGAGGAGCGCCTGCGCGACGGGCGCCGTGAACGCCACGCGACCCTCGAGCGGGTCCGCCTCGTCCACCCCGACGAGGGTGAACTCGGCGGTACGGCCGGCCTGCGGGCCCGTCAGGTAGCGGACGAGCACCGTCGCCCCGACGTCGACCACGTCGGGGTCGCGGGGCGGCGCGACCACCTGGGCGGTGGCGATGCGGCCGAGGAGGAGCTCCAACTCCTCCTCGGCGGCGGCCAGCTTCCGCCGGCCCTCCGGCGTAGGCTCGGAGGCCGCGATGGCCTCCAACTCGTGCCTGCGTTCGTCGCGCTCCCGTTCGAGCGCCGCCAGCCCGGCGGGCGTGACGAGGTTGGGCACGCCGTCCGGCAGAGGCGGGCGATGGGTGACCACCACGTCCTCGCCGGAGGCGTCCTCCTTGACGAACGCCCTGCTCACTGCCCCAAGCTGCCGATGAGGGCGTCGATCCGCTCTTGCATGGCGGCGAGCTCGGCGCGCACCTCGGCGCGGCGTTCGGACGACGCTGCCAACTCGTCCTCCTGCGCGGTGAGGTCGTCTACGTAGCGGCGGTACAGGGTGGAGTTGCGGTCGAGCTGGGCCATGTTCTGGCGGATGCGCGACTGCTCGCTGTCGATCTCGGCGGCGCGCGCGGCGAGGGAGTCGCCTTCGCGCTGCAGCGTGGCGTACTGACCCTTGAGGTCGGAGAGCTGCTCGAGCTTGGCGCGATCCGCATCGCTCAGCTCGGCGTTCTGCAGGTAGTAGAGGAGCGTGTCGGGTGACGTGCCGCTCACGCCCACCCTGCGCAGGTCCGTGCGCTCGAACACCACTGTCAACCGGCAGGCGGCCGAGGTGTCGTCGCAGCTCAGCTGCGTCGGCAGGTCGGCGTTGGTGCCGCCGTCGATGGAGACGCCGAAGCGGTAGCTAGTGTCGGTCATGAGCGGGGCGGGTCGCGGCGAGACCACGTCGAAGCCGGGCACGCGCGGCAGCTCGACGACGAGGAAGCGCGCGTCGTCCGTGCGGGTGGCGATGGTGACATCGGTCGTGCTGCGCGTGCGGACGGTGCTCTCGAACATGCCGTTCACGAGGCGGATGGCCGTTACCTGCTCCTCCCCCTGGCCCCGCTCGACGTCGAGCGCCAGCTCGAGGTCGACGGCGTAGCTGAGGATGCGCGCGTCGCCGGGGATGACGTCGGACATCTGCGCGGTGCCGGCGAAGCCACCGGCGTCGTAGAGCGTCACGGTGCCGGCGGCCAGGTGCAGACCCGTGTCGTTCGTGAGGCGCACGGCGCGCAGCGGGTTGCCGGCGAGGGTCGCCTCGGAGTAGATGGAGAGCTGCTCGGCGCTCACGTCCGTGAGGACGATGGGCACCATGGCGGACTCGTACGCGCCGACGGTGACGGGCTGAGAGACGTCGTAGCTGAACGTGGCGCCCCCACGCGTGCCGGTCGCCATGGCCTCGACGCCGGCGCCGCCCAGCTGAGGAGCGGCGGCCCCGGCCACCGCGGGAGCGGGCATCGCGTACATGCGGGCGGCGGACATGTCCGCCATCTCGTTGGCCATGAAAACCTCGGAGTCGGCGCCAGGGGCGATGCCGGCCGCGAGCTCGGTCCTGACGCGCGGACGCTCAAGGTAGATGGGCTCGTAGAGGTCCGTGATGAAGGAGATCGGCTGCCCGGCGACGAAGCTCATCTGGACGCCGTCAAGCCGCGTGTTGGTCGGGTTGTCGACGATGGCCCAGCCCTGGAGGGTCGCCTTGCCGGCGTCGCCGAGGACGAGGCGGTACGTGCTCTTCCAGACGGGCATCTCGCGCAGGTAGGCGATGCGGACCTGGCGCTCGCCCTCCCCCTCGAACGCGAGGCTGACCGTGGCGGTCTCCTCGCCTGCATAGGTCGAGAGCGCCGTGAGGGCGGCGTCGAGTTGCGCCTTGAGCGCCTCGTCCTCGAAGCGCACCTCGTCGAACTCGTCGAGCGCGACGCGCGCCACGCCGGAGCTCGTCGCCAGCGTCACGAACGTCCTAGGCGCCTGTTCCGGGGCCTGGACGCGCTCGGTACCGACGACGGTGCCCTTGACGGTCCGGCCGCCGACGAGCTCGACGACCTCGCCGCGCGCCTGGGCGAGCACGTCCTCGAGGGTGAGGTTCTGGGACACGTCCACGCGGTAGCCGTCGAGCACGCGTTCGAGCGGGTCGCGCGCCGTGTAGCGCACGGGCCTGATGGCGCCACCGCCGAAGTCCTGCAGCACGAGGCTCTGGAGCATGTCGTCCATCTCGCTACGCGGCACTTCCAGGTTCAGGACCTGGTTGCCCGTGACGGTCCCCTCATGCTCGAAGTAGCCGACGCCGTTGGTGAAGAGCACGACGCGGGTGACCGGCAGGTCGGCCTGGTCGGCCCCCTGCGCGAACGCGAAAGCGGTCATGAGTACCCCCAATGCCAGGGTCGACAGGAGCCTAAGGGTCCGAACGGGGTGCGGAGTAACCATGGGCGGATGCTAGCGCAAGCCAGGGCCCGTTTCGGTTGAGATTCCGTCAACCGTCCGCTCCTGTGACGCTCACACTCTTGGGAACGGCGCGGGCGCCGCCTATGTACGCGGCCAGCGGTTCGAGGGCGGGCGAGAAGAGCGCGAAGTCGGCGTCCTTGCCGGGCTCGAGGCTCCCCTTGCGCCCGGCCGCGCCGACGGCCCTGGCCGGGTTGAGCGAGGCCATGCGCACGACCTCCGCCAGCGGCAGGCCGACCTCGAAGTGCATCACCTGGAGCATGCGGTCGAGGAGCGTCGTGCTGCCCGCGAACGCGGTGAGGTCCTTCAGCATGGCCACGCCGGGCCCTACGACGATGTCGAGGCCGCCGAGCTTCAGCTCCGTCCCCTCGGGCATGCCGGCGCCGTGCGTCGCGTCGCTGACGATGCAGAGGCGGTCCGGACCGATGGCCTTGTACGCGAGGCGCAGGAGCGTCGTCGGGAGGTGGCGGTGGTCGGCGATCACCTCGACGGTGAGGCCGTCGAACGCGAGCGAGGCCTCCAGCAGCCCGGGCTTGCGCCACGGGCCCTCGCGCACGGTGGTGGACTGGGCGCTGAACAGGTGGATGACGTGCGTGAGCCCGCGCGCCATGGCCGCCGCCAGGTGCTCGTCCCTGGCGCTCGAGTGGCCGGCGGCCGGCACGATGCCGAGCGCGCTCAGCCTGGACGTCAGTTCCAGCGCGCCGGGCAGCTCGGGCGCGAAGCTCATCAGCCTGATGGCGTCGGCGTAGGCGAGGAGTTCGTCCACGGTGCCGTCGTCCGGGTTCCGGATGTGTGCAGGGTCCTGGGCACCCGACTGCGCGAGGGCGAAGTACGGGCCTTCCACGTGCATCCCGAGAACCTGGGCGTGCGCCGGCGCCCCGTCGCCGGGGTCCGGCTCGTACGGCGTACGGTCGCGTGGCGTTCCGTCGCGCGCCGACCGGGCGGCCGGCGAGCGCAGCCACCGCCGCCCTTGTGCCAGCGCGGCCGTGAGCTCCGGGATGCTCGCCGTCAGCGTCGTAGGCAGCACGCTCGTGACGCCGTGCGCGAGCTGCGTCGCGAGGATGCTCGACCACGCCTCGTCGTCGGCTTCGTTGAACAGCCGGCCGCTGGCGCCGTGGGTATGGATGTCGACGAGGCCAGGCAGCACGTAGGCGCCGCCGGCGTCGAGCGTGGGTGCGGCCAGTTGGTCCGCCGTCAGCTCCGACTCGGGCACGACGGCCGCGATCGTCCCGTCGACCACGACCAGCGCCGCGCCAGGCGCCAGTCCGTCGGGGAGGACTAGGGTGCCGCCTCGCACCACGAAGCCGGCCCCGGGGCGCGGAACCGCGCCGTCCGTCACCGGTCCGCCGCTCGCAACTCGATCGTATAGTGCATGTCGCCTCCGACCCCTTCGTCCCCTGGCGTGCCGCTCAGAGTCCCATCGTACGTGGTCGCTTGGCGGTCCTGTGATCCGAAGGTGAAGGTGAACAGCGCCTCCGCGTCCTCGTCGGCCCCGAGCGGGAAGGTTGGCACCCTGACCGGCCTTCGCACCGCCGTCCCCGTCGCGTTCGGTATGAGTCGACTGCCGCGCTTCCCGTGGTTCCCCACCCCGCAAGTCTTGTTCATGACTGGATTCTGGCAGCGGGAGGGCCCCCGAGCGCACGGGCACACGGCGGTGCGTTACAACGGACCGGCGGCCGTTCGGCCGGTCATGGCGCGACGCCCGGGCGGCACCGGCGAGCGGTTGGTACAGTGCCGGCATGTCTGCCGATCCCGCGCCGCTCAACGTCGTCGACCTGCGCGTGCGCCTCGCCGGCGTGAGCGTGCTCGACGAGGTGACCTTCCGACTGGCCGCGGGCGACGTCGCGCTCCTCGTCGGACCGAACGGGGCGGGCAAGAGCACGTTGCTGCGCGCCGTCATCGGACTCCTGCCCAGCAACGGCGAGGTCGAGATCTTCGGGCGCCCGAACCGCAGCATGGGTGCCCGTTCCAAGTTCGTCTTCGCCCCCGACGACCCGGCGCTCTACGAGGACCTGACCTTGCGCGAGCACGCTCGTCTCAACGCCGTCCTGTACGGCCGGCCGGACGCCGACGCCAGGGCGCTCGAGTGGCTGGGCGCGTTCGGCCTGGATGCGCGCCTGGACGAGTACCCCGGCACCCACTCCCGCGGCATGCGTCAGAAGCTCTCGCTCTCGCTGGCGCTGGGGTTGGAACTGCCCCTCACCATCCTCGATGAGCCCTTCAACGGCCTGGACATCGCCTCGCAGGAGCTGCTCGCCGCCGGCCTGCAAGCGCGGGGCGCGGCCGGGGGCGCCGTGCTGCTGACGGGCCACCAGCGCGACCTCGAGAGCGTGCTCGAGGCGAGGCGGCTCGAGCTCGTCGACGGCACGCTACGCGCGTGACGGCCGGCGTCGCTTACCTGAGGCGGCGCACGGTCGGGCGCGCCATGCGCGCCTACCGCGACTGGGTCGGCCGCGCCGTCGGCTGGTGGACGATCGTCTACCTGGTCGCGTGGCTGGTGGTCTTCGTCATCGCCGGCCTCGAGACGCTCGAGCCCCTGGCCGCGCCGCTCGCCGGCCCCCGGCCGTACCTGGTTGGCGTCTTCGTCGCCTCGTTCGCGAGCGTCATACTCGCCAGGCGGGCGCCGCCCCTCATCCTCGACCGGCGCGACCTGTTCCGCCTCGGTCTCGCCCCCGTGCCGCCATGGTCGGCGCTGCGATGGCGCTTCATGCTCAAGGCGGCGGGCCTCTTCGCCATGGGTGTCTTCGTAGGCCTCGTGTGGACGGCCATCGCTCCGGCACTCTTCTGGCGAGCGACCCCGTTCGCGGCCCCCGTGATAGGGCTCGTCCTGGTGGCCCGGTTCTGCGCCGCCTGGCTCGTGTACGCCTACCGGGCGTCCGGCCTACGCGCTTGGCACGTCGCCCTGCTCGGTATCGCCCTCAGCGCGGTGCCCTACGGGTTCGCGGACGCGCTCCTCGGCGCCTCGCCCGTCGTCCTCATCGCCCCCATCGCCGTCGTCGCGCTGGGCGTCGTGTCCGTCAGGTCGTCGTTGGCGGAGGAGTGGCCGCCGCGCTTCGCCTCGCAGAGCCTCGTCCTCACCCAGTTGCAGGCCATGCGCCTGATGCAGCTCATGGCCGGGATGGCCAGCTTCATCCGCCAGGCGGCGGCCGACGGCGGAGAACGCCGGCGCCTCCTGGCCGCCCTCTACGACACTCCGGGCGCCACCCGGCCGAGTCGGTCACTGCCGCTCCCCGCCGCGGAGGCCCCGGTCTGGCGTGCGTTCGCCTGGCGCGCGCTGACGCACTTCTGGCGCGCCCCCTGGTGGCGGCAGGTCGCTACGCTCTGCCTCGCGCTCCTCGCCGGCGGCCTGGCCGCCATGGTCGGCGCCGGCGGAGGGGCGGGCGCGTTGGGTACGACGCAGCCGTCTGCCGGCACGCTCGGGAGCCTGTTCGGCGGCCCGTTGGCCGTGTTCGCGGCGGCGATCCTCGTCGCCCGCGCCGGGACCGGGCTGCTTGGTCCGGAGTTCGCCGTCGGGGTCATGCCGCTCGACCCCTACTCGCGCACCCTTGGCCGGGTCGTTCCAGCAGCGGCCGTCATCGTGTTCGCGCTGCTCGCGGCGAGCATCCTCCTGGGCGACGCCGCCGGTGGCCTGTTCTCCGGCGCGGCGCTCGTGCTAACCGTGCTCTTGGTGGTGGAGAAGTACGGCTCCTGGAGCGGCACCGGCGCAGCGCGCTTGGAGGCCCAGCTCGTCGCCGCGCTGCTCGCGGCGTTGCCTGCCTTCGTGCTGGCGGCCTTCGGGGTGCCCGGTTGGACGTTCGGGGCGCAGATCGGGCTGCTCATCGTCGTCTCCCTGATCGGCGTGTGACGGCCGTCCGCGGCCGTCCGCGCTATTAAGCGGGATTTAAGCACCCCTCTCCTAACCTTGGCTTACCTTAAGGAGGAGACCGTGCGCATCCGCACCTTAGTCTTCGTGGCCTTGGCCTTGACTCTCACCTCGGCGCTCGCCCAGCAGTTCAACGGCACCTTCGTCGACCAGGCCAACGGCATCAGCATCGCGTTCCAGCAGGCTCAGAACGGCACCTTGTCGGGGGCCGTCATCACTGGCAACGGCCAGTTCCCGCTGCAGGGGCAGGCCGACGGGCAGTACGCGTACGGCGCCGTGCAGTCGCAACAGGGCGTGCTCGGTTTTCAAGCGCAGGTCAGCCCGGACGGTTCGATGCTGCAGGTCCAGTTCTACGAGATGGGGCCGAACGGCCAGCCCGTCGGGCAGGGGCAGACGATGGTCCTGCAGCGCCAGGGCGGCGCTCAGACCGGCTTCCCGACCCCGCCTCCAGGGGCCGTGCCGGTGAACCCCGGCGCCGGCACCCAGCCCGGTACGCCGACCCAACCCGGCATGCCCACCCAACCTGGCATGCCCACCCAACCCGGTTTCGGCACGCAGCCGGGCTTCGGCACCCAGCCCGGCATGCCCACCCAACCCGGTTTCGGTACGCCCACCCAGCCTGGCATGCCGACGCAGCCGGGCTTCGGCACGCCGACCCAACCCGGCATGCCCACCCAGCCGGGTATGCCGACCCAGCCCGGCTTCGGCACGCAGCCGAGTACGCCGACCCAGCCCGGCTTCGGTACGCAGACCGGCGACATGACGGGCACCTACGTCGGCAACAACGGCGCGTTCGTGCTCTCCTTGCAGGGCGCGCAAGGCGGCTACGTCGGCTACATCCAGGACCAGGGGCAGCGCTACCAGTTCCAGGCGCACATCGACGACGACGGGTCGGTCCACGGCCAAGGCAACCAGTTCGAGTTCTGGGTCTACGAGGACGGCGGCTACACGATGCTGGACATCGGTGACACGACCTACATGCTCCAGAAGACCTCCAACCAACCCACGCCGTGAGCGCGACCGGCGATCGGGGAAGCGGGAAGGTCACGCGCCGCGCCGTTCATGGCGGCCTACGGAAGGAGGCGCAGGTGAGTGAGTTCGGACGACGCAGCGCGCTGGCGCTGCTTTGCGCGGCGGCGCTCGGCCTGGCCGCTGGCCAGTACTACCCGTACGGCTACCCGGCCGGGTACCCCTACGGCTACCAGTACGATCCCACCATGGGTGGCATGTACGGCATGCCCTACGACCCGACCATGGGCGGCATGTACGGCTACCAGTACGACCCGACGATGGGTGGCGCGTACGGCATGCCCTACGACCCGACCATGGGCGGCATGTACAACGCCAACCTCGATCCGATGGCGCAGATGGACCTCATCGGTCAGCAGATCCAGGCGAAGTTGGACGAGTACAACAAGTACTTCATCGACCTCTACCGCAAGACGACGGGCGACATGACCTCGCCCGACTCCTACGCCCTGCAGATGGGGCAGGCGATCCACTGCCAGCAGAACCCGCTCGACTGCCAACTGGCTTACCAGGGCTCGAAGGCGGCGCAGGCCAGCCAGCAGGCGAGCTTCGACGCCTGGATGGCGGGCGTGAAGCAGCGCGACGCGGCCAACGACGCGGCCATGGCCGCCTGGTGGCAGCAGCAACAGGCGCAGGAGGCGGGCGTCGCCGACTTCAACCGCACCGTCATCCGCGAGGAGGACCAGTACACGGACCCCACCACGGGGACCACGTACGACCTGCCCTACGCCCCTAGCCAGAACACCTACTACCAGACGCCGACCGGCTTGCCGCTGGTCTTCGACCCCGCCTTCAACGTGTGGTACCAGATCAACCCCGACGGGAGCAGGACCCCGTACTACGGGGCGCCTTAGCCGCCCTCCGCCTTGTCGAGCAGGGCAAGCGTGCTGGGCTGCGGTTCCAGCCCCGTCTCTTGCCGCAAGAGCTGGGCGAAGCGCTCCAACGTGCGTTGCGCGTCCCTACGGCGCCCAAGACGCATGAGGAGGCCGAGCAACACCTGCACGGCCTCCTCATGCATGGGCTCCAGCTCGAGCAGGCGCTTCAGGTAGCGAACGGCGTCCTCGACCCTCCGGGTGCCGTCCGGTTCGCTGACGTCAGCGGAGGCGTTCGCCTCGGCGCCCGCCAGCAGGGCGTCCAGGACGCGCTCGTGCAGGTTGAGGCGCTCCTCGACGACGGTGTCACCGTCCACACCCGGCGCGAGCGGACCGCGGTACAGCGCGGTCACCGTCTCCGTGTCGCCACGCCCTAGCGCCGCCTCGAGGCGCGCGTGGTCCGACTCGAAGCGCGTCAGACCGCTCTCGAGCAGGTAGGTCGTCACGCCCCAGGGCTCCAGGAGCTTGCGCAGCATGTTGAGCTGGACGCCGAGGTTGTTGCGCTGCTTCTTCTGGTCCGTGCCCGGCCACATCTCCTCTGCGATCGCCTCGCGCCCGACACCCAAGGCGAGCAAGGTGACCAGTTCCCGCTGGCGGTCGGTGAGGGGCACCGGCTCGCCCAGGCGGTCGACGCTCACCTCGCCCAGGACCTTGACCTCCAGCGGCGGCACCTCGCCGAGGCGCAGGCGGATGGCCTCCGTCCAGCCCGAGGCTAGGACCTCGGCGAGGGGGTAGGCGCGAGCTAGCTCGGGCCGGTCCTGCGGCAGCGCGGTGAGAGGCACCCCGGTGTAGATGAGCATCCCCTCGCGGTTGGTGCTCAGCTCCAGGATGGCGTCCAGCTGCTCGTGAGTGCGTTCGACGAGGTAAGCGGCCGCATGCCAGTGGAGGCGGAACTCGCGGTACGGGTAGGCGCCGCGCGTCTGTTCGAGCAGCTCCCTAGCCCGCGCGCGGTCGCCGCGCCGCTCGTACGCCCACACGAGCTCGAGCTTCGTGAACGGGCCGACCTCGAGGACCTCCTGCAGGTCGATGGCCGCATCGAGGTCGCCGGCCCGGCGCAGCGCGCGGAGCCAGAGGGCGCTCACGCGTTCGGAGAGCTCGAACCGCTCCCACTTGCGCGCTCCGGCCATGAGGGCGGGGAAGGCCGCCGTGTCCCCCTCGAAGTACGCGAGCATCGAGTTCACGACGACCGCCCCGTAGTCGCGCGCCTTCGTGGCGGCCGCCCGCGTGGCCTCGAGGGCGCCGGCCTCGTCACCGACGAACGCCTGGGCGACGGCCAGGTTCTGCTTGAACGTCACGAACGCCCCGTCGTCCAGGCCGGGGGCGGAGGCCACCTCGCGGATCATGGCGAGCAACTCGTGCGGATCGCCGTGTAGTTCCCACAGCGTGCTGGCTAGGTTCGCGCGGCCGACCAGCGCGAAGGTCGTCTGTTGCTCGCCGGCCTCTGCCGCCTGGAACTTGGCGAGAGCTGCTCGGAAGCTCCGCTCGGCCTCCGGGTAGTCGCCCTGCGCGAAGGCGACGAGGCCGAGCCCCCTCAGGATCGCCCCCGCCTCCTGCGGCGCCAGCTCGTCCAAGAGGTCGAGAGCGACGGCGCTGAACTCGGCCGCTTGCGCGAACCGCTTGACCCCGCCGAGGCCGGAGAGCGTCTGACTGGCGATGGCCGAGCGCAGCCGCGGCGCCAACGCGGCGTTCGTGGCGAGCTCGCGCGCGTCGTCGAGCGCATCCTCGAAGCGTCCGAGCGTCAGGCGCGCGAGCGTGGCGTGCGCGCGCCGCTCCAGCTCCGGGCTCGGCGGCACCGCCGCGTCCCACCTGAGGAACGCCTCGGGGACGTTCAGGGCCACGGTGGCGCCGTCGCCGCCTATCAGGACCTCCCTCAGCCCGGTCAGGAAGCGCGCGCGCTCGCAGGCCTCGCCGCGCCGCGCGGGTTCGAGCCGGTGGGCCTGCTCCCCGAGGGCGGCGTTCACCTCGGCGTCGTGCGCTCCGAGGACGCTCTCGGCTATGAGCGGATGCAGGCGGTAGCCGTCCGTGAGCGTCTGGAGGAACCCGGAGCGCGCGAGGTCGCCCGTGGCCGCTACCGCCGCCTGCTTAGGGAGGAAGTCCACAGTGGCGAGAAACATCAGCTCACGCCACGCGCGTTCGCTCACGCTCCTCTTCACGCCCTCCAACAGGGTCGCCTGCTGCGGGAGGTCGCCCGTCAGCGCGGCGAAGTGGAGCGGCAGCGACCAGCCCCGCGTGAGGCGCCACGCCTCGTGGCCGCGCTCCCGGTCCTCGAAGAGCTCGGCGGCCTCGTCCTCCTGGAACGCGAGCTGCTCGCTGGTGAGGTGCAGCAGGCGCCCTTGCGTGCGCAGCTTGGGTAGCTCGAGGTAAGGGAGGTGGCCGCGGCTCGCGAGGAGGACCAGGCCGGGGTGGTGCTGGAGGATGGGCGCCAGGTCTTCGCTGCCTTGCAGGTCTTCCAACACGAGGAGGGTCGGCTCGCGCCACAGCTCCTCGTCGATGATGCCCCACGGCGCGGCGGCCGGGAGGGAGAGCCGTTGGGCCAACAGGGCGCGTGGGTCGCGGCCCGCGAGCGAGAGCCACGCGACGCGCCAGCCGTCGCCCTCGAGCTCCTCGGCCCACTGCCCGGCCAGGACGCTCTTACCGTAGCCGTACGGCGCTTCGAGCCACACCATGAAGCCCGGTTCGTCCGGCATGCGCTCCAGCAGCCTGGTGCGGCGCAGGTGGAAGGGGGTTGCCGTAGGCCGGACGCTGAGCATGTTCGCTCCAGGAGCTTCGCGCTCCGTGGCTTCGTGGAACCGAGTATAGCCAGCCGGGCGCTCCTGGCGCCTACTGTGCGGCGGTGGGCCTGACGGGGCTCTTAAGTCGGCATTAAGCGGGGCGGCAGTAGTCTGCGCGCCATGGAAGTGGACGGCGTGGGGGTCTTCGAAGAGCCGAACCGGTCGGATGGCGGTCGGGCGCTCGCGACCGAGGCCCGGCCGGACCTCGGCTCGTTGAGCGTCGAGGAGTTGGCTGAGCTGTGCGCGAGCTTGGAACGCAGGGTCGTCAGCGGCTCCGCACCGCTGGCGACCTACGGCGACCTCGCGTCGGCGCAGGCCGAACTGCGCCGGCGCGGCCTCGCCGGCGTTACCGAGGGCGCCGCCGGCCCTACTTAGGCCAGGCTCGCTGCTAGGCGAGGGTCACTGCGTACCCGCGTACCAGAGCTCGTTCACCTGGAAGCCCACGTTCGCGGCCTGCTTGCGGTAGCGGGTGAACACCAGGAACCCGGAGCTCGGGTCGTAGTAGTTCTCGAGCGCGTCGCCGCGGCCCTGGTACACGACGAGGGCGGCGCCGTTCTGCACCCCGCCGAAGTAGACCTGCATGCCGGTGAACGGGTCCTGATCGAGGACCTGACCGGCCTGGAGCCGGGCGAGCACGTCCGGCGCGGCCCACAGGCCGCCCATGGCCGCGCTGCCGAACGCGCGGTTAAGCCTGACCTGGTCGGGCGGCAGGCCCTGCGTCGTGGCCAGTTGGGAGACCTGGTAACCGAGCAGCGCACCGCCGAAGCGCTGGGTGAACACGTAGCTGATGGCCATCGCGGAGCCCGGCAGGGGCGGCAGGCCGCCGCCGATCTCGGCGCGGCTCTGCCCCTGGTAGAGGACCGTCAGGCCCGGCGTGGCCCAGTCGGGCGCCGGCCGGTCCGCCCACGGCACCTGCAACTGCCTGGTGCCGCGGAACAGCAGGTGGCTGTAGCTGACCGCGCCCTGGTTCTGGAACACGACCGTTCCGTTCGGGTCGCTGGCCATCACGCCGGGCTGGGCGTCCATGCTGCCGCCGAAGAGCAGCAGCCCGGAAGCGACGTCGTAGGTGTTGCTCGAGTAGCTCGCTTGCGTCATCGTCGCGATGGACACGGTGTCGAGCTGCGTCCCGTTGACAAGGCGCGGCCCGCGCCACACGCGCGTCATGCCGTCGAAGCCGGGCTGCATGGCGGCGAGGCGGGCAGGCGCCACCCAGTAGGGGCTCAAGGAGCCCGTGTCGCCCACCACGGCGTCGACCCCGCTCAGGGCGTAGGCGTCCGACTGCAGGTCGGTGTTGAGGTAGCTCCGCACGTCGCCGACGAAGCCCTCGGCCCCCGCCGACAGGATGTCGATCTGGACGAGCCCGACGCCCCCGCCGCCGTACGTCGCCTCCACCCGGTTCCACTGCTCGTTCTGCCAGACCCAGCCGTTCGGGTCCGGCACGAAGCGGCTCCCGGACAGGCTCGAGCCGCCCGCGTCCCACGTGAGGCGCGAACCGACCTGGAGGAAGGCGGGCGGCTGGGCGAAGGCCGGGGCGCCGGAGAGCGTCAGGAGGGCGGCGACTACGTGCAGGACGAGCCGGTCGGGGCGGGGCGCCCCGGCGATGCGACGCGCGGTGCGGGTCATGGCACATGATAGGGGCGCCGTAGCGAACGGTGGCCGCAACCGTCGCTCCGGGCCGGCGACCCGCGCCTACACCGGAGGCTAACGGATGAGTTCGCGGTTGACCGTGCCCGGCCTCATTGCGTACACTTCACGACGTTCGCGCCGCGGTGCGCGCCGTGGGTCGTTAGCTCAACCGGTAGAGCAGCTGACTCTTAATCAGTAGGTTGTAGGTTCGAGTCCTACACGACCCACCAAACGTAAGATAGGACGTGCCTCACGCGAATGAGCACGTCCTGTCCTGGTTTTGGGGTCGCGGGAGGCGAGCCACGTGATCCGAGACGCCACGGAAGCGGACCTGACAGCCATCGCGGAGCTGTACGCGCACCACGTCCTATACGGACGCGCGTCGTTCGAGGAGGCGCCCCCTGACGTCGCGGAGCTGGCCGCGCGGCGGCTCGCGGTGCTGAGCCTGGGGCTGCCCTACCTGGTGGCCGAGAGCGACGGCCGGCTCGGCGGGTTCGCGTACGCCGGCGCCTTCCGCCCGCGGGCCGCCTACCGCTTCACGGTCGAGGACTCGGTCTACGTGGCCGACGGCATGGCTGGCCGCGGCATCGGCACTGCCCTGCTCACCGAGCTGATAGCTCGGTGCGGGGCCGGACCGTGGCGGCAGATGGTGGCGTCATCGGTGACGGCGCGGCCCCGTCCGTCGCGCTGCACGCCAAGTTGGGCTTCGTGCATGCGGGACGCCTCGAGGGCGTCGGTTTCAAGCTCGGCGCTTGGGCCGACCTCGTGATCATGCAGCGCCCGCTTGGCCCCGCCGGTTCGCTGCCGCCGCCCGCACGGATGCGCTGAGCTTGGCCGGGTGAGCGTGCGCCGGGTGAGCGTGCGCTACCGCCTCCGTTCGGTACGCTCTGAGGCGCTGATGGACGACCTGGCGGCCGGCGACCCGAGAGTGACTCGAGCCCCGGGGGCGTGCTGATGGGCCTCCTGGTCGCGGTGGTCGCGGCGGCGCTCGTCGTCTGGCTCCTGGTGAGGGGCAACCAGGCCCGCCGTGACGCGAAGGAGGTCAAGGACCTTCCCCAGGCCGACCTCCTCGTCGAGGCCCTCTACCGCGACGGCGTGCGGCTCGGCTACAGGCACGCGTGGGCGCACCAGGCGGAGGCGGAGCGGCGGCGCGTGGCGAGCTTCGTGCGCAGGCGCGAGCGCGTGCTCGTCGCGACGTTGGGCAGCGGAGCGCTCCTCGCCGGCGTGGCGCTCGCGGGCGCCGTCGGCGCGCTGCCCGCGCAGGCCGAATGGGCCGCCGGGCTGCGGCCGTGGCTGTGGCTGGTCCTCGCCGCAACTGGCGCCGGGCTCGGCGCCTGGCTGGCCGTTACCCTGGCGCCCCGCGACTACCCTGGGTTCTCGGCGGCTCCCGACACGGTGGCGACCCACATGGCCGCGGCTGCGGCCGAGTTGGACGAGGTAGCCAAGTCACACTCGGCGCGGCGGACGGAGTTGACCCGGTCGTACCTCGCGAAGCTCATCGACGACCGTTTCACCGCCGGCCTGCAGCAAGGGCGTCGCGAGGCGACGAGGCTCTTCAACGAGGCCGACGTGCAGACACGCGTCTCGTCCGCCGCCAATGCCGCTTACGTGCAGGGGCGCGCCGACGGTGCGAGCGAGGCGCAGAAGCTCGCTTCCGAGGCCTACGGGCGGGGCGTGGCCGAGGGCCGGCGCACGGCCCTCGGCGCCATGGAGGAGCGCTTGCGTGCGGAGCGCCAGACCGCCTACCAGTCGGGCTACGGTGCCGGTCGAACGGAGGCGCAGGCGCGGGGGCAGCCGGCCGGCTCCGCTCGTCCCCGCACGGTCGCCGAGGCCCTGACGGTCCTGGAGGTACGCGAGGGCGCCTCCAAGCTGGAGATAGAGCAGCGTTACCGGGAGTTGCGCGCGGCGGTGCACCCGGACGCCATGCGCTCGAAGAAGATGCCGCGCGCCATGGTCAAGCTCGCCGAGGAGCAGTTCAAGCTGATCGGCGAGGCGTACGACATCTTGAGGAGGTAGCCCCGGCGGTATGGGCGCGGCCGTCGTTACCCGAACGTGTGCGGCGAGGTTGAGGGTCGTCGGTGTCCTGGCGCGGGCGCGCTCACTTCCAGATGGTCAGCAGCGCGCCGGCGACCATGAAGGCCACGCCCAGACCCAGCTTCCACGAGACCTGCTCGCCGAGGACCACGGCGGCCAGGACGATGGTGAAAGCCAAGCTGACCTTGTCGAGCGGCGCCACCCGCGAGGCAGGAGCCATCTGGAGCGCCTTGAAGTAGGCGATCCAGGAGATACCGGTCGCGATGCCCGACAGCACGAGGAACACCACGGAGCGCGGCTTGAGCTCGCGCAGTGCGTGGTGCTCCTGGAACGCGAAGGTGACGCCCCACGCGAACACGAGCACGACCACCGTCCGTATCGCGGTGGCGAGGTTCGAGGGTACGTCCTTCACGCCGATCTTCGCCAGGATCGCCGTCGCGGACGCGGCCACCGCCGAAAGTAACGCGTAGCTCCACCAGGGCATGCGGTTCGGGCCTCCTGATCCCCCAGGATTCTAGGCGAGACGTTCGGGACCGGGCCATCCCCGGGGAGGCAGAGGCCGCACCCGCCACCGCGAGACGCCCCGAGGCGGCCCGCAAGGCTATCATCGGCAACTTGAGACCGCCGCAGCGTCGGCGGAAACCGAAGGAGTGCCCGATGAGACGTTCCCGGACGACCACGATCGCTCTGCTCCTCTCGCTAGTCCTGGGGTTCGCGTGGGCGCAGGGCGACGCTTTCGACGTGGCCGTGTTCTTCCCGGGTCGCCTGGGAGGGAACCCGATCGAGCCGCCCATCACAGCCGGTGTCGAGCGCGTGCGCGAGGCGTTCCCGAACGTGACGGTGCGCGTGATCGAGGGCGGGGCCGCCTCCGACTGGGAGTCGGGCGCGATGGCGCTCGCGGCCGGCGGCCGGTACGAGCTCATCATCACGTTCACCGAGGGCATGCCGCAGATCGTGCAGGAAGTGTCCCGGTACTTCCCCGGGCAGCGGTGGGCGGTGCTCGACGCGGCCGCGCCGGACCAGCCCAACGTCTACTCGCTTGTGTACTCGGACGAGGCCCTCGGCTTCCTGGGCGGGGCCGTGGCGGGGCTGCTTGCCACCGCGGACGCTCCGAGTGGGAGCCCGGACGACCCGACGGTCGGGCTGCTCGCCGGCACGCCGTACCCGGCGATGGACACGAAGATCCACCCCGGCTTCGCCGCCGGCGCGCGGTACGTGGCCTCGGGGGCGGACGTCCTCTACGCCGTCGTCGGCGACTGGAACGACCCGAACCGCGCGCGCGACCTCGCGCTCGGCATGTTCAACCGCGGCGCGGTGGCGGTCATGGCGGTCACGGGCGGCGGCGACAGCGGCGTGTACCGTGCCGCGAGCGAGTCGGGCGGCTACGCGGTCGGGGTGAACACCAACCAGAACGGCGACGCCCCCGGCGTGATCCTGGCCAGCGTGCTCAAGCGTCTCGACAACTCCATATACTCCGTGGTCGAGCGCGCCATGGCGGGCGAGCTCCCGTACGGGACGCTCGAGAGCGCCGGGGTGGAGGAGGGCGCCATCTCCCTGGCCGAGGACGAGTTCTACGAGCAGTACGTGCCGGGAGCCATACGCGCGCGTCTGAGCGAGATCCAGGCGGGCATGGCCTCCGGCGCCATCGACTACGTGAGGCTGACCGAGGCGGCGCTCGAGGCTCGGTGACGGCGAGGACGGGGGCCTTTAGCGTCGAGCCGCGGGCCGGAGTAGGGCCTGACGAGAGGGAGACGGGGCGGCTTGGAGAAGGGCGGCGTGCGTGGGCTACCTCGAGTGCCACAAGCTCGGTAAGGCGTACGACGGGACCCGCGCCCTGCAGGACGTCAGCTTGCGTGTCGGTCGCGGCCGAGTCCACGCCGTCATCGGTGAGAACGGCGCCGGCAAGAGCACCCTGGCCAAGGTCATCGCTGGGTTGGTCCCGTTCGACAGCGGCACGCTGACGCTCGCCGGCCGACCCTACCGCCCGGCCTCGCCGCGGCAGGCCGCGGCCGCGGGCGTAGGCATGGTGCACCAGCAGCCCATGCTCTTCTCATCGCTGAGCGTGGCGGAGAACGTGGTCCTCGGCAAGGAGCCGGGCCGCCTCACGGTCGACCGCGCCCTGGCGCGATCCGAGGTCGAGACCGTAGCGCGCCGCTACGGCACATTCATCGATCCGCGCGCCAAGGTCGCTGACCTGTCCGTGGGCGAACGACAGCGGGTCGAGATCCTGCGGGCCCTCTACCTGGGCGCCGACCTGCTGATCTTCGACGAGCCGACGGCCGCCCTCGCGCCTCAGGAGGTTGCCGAGTTCCTGGCGGGGGTTCGGCGGCTCGCGGCCGAAGGCAGGACGGTCGTCCTGATCGCCCACAAGCTCGACGAGGTCCTGGCCGTCGCGGACGACGTCACGGTCCTGCGCGCCGGGCGGAACGTGTTCAGCGGGCCCGCCTCTGCCGTCTCGGAGTCGGAGCTGGTGGGGTTGATGGTAGGGGGCGTCGCGGTGGGCGCGGCCGCGGCGACGGGTGCCCGTGCGGAGCCGCCCGGGCCGGTCGCCGCGGCCGCCGAGGGCGACCCCTACGGCTCCCCGGGCGCCGTCTCCCTCGCGGTCGTCGGGCTGAGCGTCGTCTCCGTCGCCGGGCGCGCGGCGCTGCGCGACGTGTCGTTCACGGTGCGCGCCGGCGAGGTCGTGGGGGTCGCGGGCGTCGAGGGCGGAGGGCAGGAGGAGCTCGAACTCGCCCTCTGCGGGCTTCTCGAGCCGCGGTCCGGCACGGTCGAGCTCGCCGGTCACGACGTGACGCTGGCCGACCCACGCGAGCGGCGCAGGCGTGGGCTGGCCGCCGTGCCTTCCGACAGGCTCGCATGGGCTTGCGCCCCCGCCGCGTCGGTGTTCGACAACGGCGTCTCCCAGCTGCAGTACCAGAGCCCGTTCGGCTTCCTGCGCCCTGCGCTCCTCGAGCGGTCCGTTAGGCGGCTGCTCGCGGAGTTCGACGTGCGCACGCCCGGGCTCTCCGTGCCCCTCGCGGCGCTCTCGGGCGGCAACGTCCAGAAACTCGTGCTCGGCCGCGAGCTGACGGCGCGACGGCGTGCGAGGAGCGAGGACCTCGGGAGTGGCGCGACGCCTGGTGCTCAGCCGAGCGTCGCACGCCACGCCGACCCTTCGGGGCAAGGCGTTCCCGTTGCGCTCGTCCTCGGCTCGCCTACCCGCGGCCTGGACGTGAGGGGCATCCGCTACCTCCACGCGCTCGTCCGTCGCTACCGCGACGCCGGCTGCGCCGTGCTCCTCCTCTCCACGGACCTGGACGAGGTCATCGCGCTCAGCGACCGCATCGTCGTGCTCGCCGGTGGCGCCGTCGTCGCTACCCTGCCTGGCGCCGGCGCCACTGGCAAGGAGGCGTTGGGCCGCCACATGCTCACGGGCGTGAGCGCCACGTCGTGAGCGCAACGCTCCTGAACCGGCTCGCGGACGCCCTCGGGCTGCTCGTCACGCTGGTCGTAGCGCTAAGCGTCGGCGTGCTCCTCGTCGTTGGCGCGAGCGCGGAGCCTGGCGCCGCCTTGAGGGCGTTCTTCACCGGGCCGTTCACGAACGCCTTCTTCTTCGGGAACATGCTGCAGGCGGCCGCGCCGCTGATCGTCACGGGCCTCGGCGCGGTGATCGCCTTCAGGGCCGGCGCGGTCAACCTGGGCTTGGAAGGGCAGGTGTATGTGGGCGGGCTCGCCGGGGGCGCCGCCCTGCTGCTGGCCGGGGCGCACAGCGGCTGGTTCCTGCCCGTCGCCGTGTTAGTCGGGGCCGCGGCCGGTGGGGCGTTCGCGGCGCTGTCCGGCTGGCTGCGCGTCCGGTTCGGCGCGAGCGAGGCCATCACGTCCTTCCTCGTCGGCGCGGCCGTCATCCAGCTCTTCGACCTCGTGCTCAGGCGCTATCTCGTCGACGCGGCGGCGGCGTTCCCGGCTACCCGCACCCTCGAGCCCGCGTTGAGGCTCGGGCGCCTCCTGCCCCCCTCGAACCTCAACGCGAGCTTCTTCCTGGGGCTCTCCCTGGCTGCTCTCGTGTTCGTTATGCTCTTCCGGACGCGCTTCGGCTACGCCCTCAGGATGACGGGGAGCAACCCGCGCTTCGCGCGCTTCAGCGGGCTGCGCACCAAGCGCTCGTTCGTATGGGCGCTGGCGCTGAGCGGCGCGTTCGCCGGCGCCGCGGCCGTGCTCGAGGTCGCGGGCGTGCACGGGCGGCTCATCACGGGCTTCTCGAACGACCTGGGCTGGAACGGCATCACGGTGGCCCTGATCGCTCGGCTTCACCCTCTCGGGGTCGTGCCGGCCGCGCTCCTGTACGGCTACCTGCAGGTCGGCGCCAACGCGGCCGGCCTCCTGTCCGACGTGTCGCCGCGCGTCGCCACCGTCGTCCAGTCCGTGATCTTCTACCTGATCACCGCCCAGGCGCTCTACGTGTGGTTCCGCCGCGCGTTGGGCCGCCGCGCAGACCGGCCCGGCGAGCGGGGCGCACTCGGGCCCGGCGGGGGGCCGCGCGCGTGAGCGTCCTCGGCGTGTTCGACCTCCAGCTCCTGCACGACGTCCTCAGGCTCGGCGCCCCCCTGGTCGTCCTCGCGCTGGCCGGCGCGCTCACGCAGCGCGCCGGGCTCGTCAACATCGGTCTCGAGGGCGTGCTCCTGGCCGGCGCCTTCGCGGCGGTGCTAGGCGCCGGGCTGACTGGCAGCCTGGTCGTTGGGGTCGCGTGCGCGGCGCTCGCCGGCATGTTCCTTGCGCTGGTGTTCGGCTGGTTCTCTCTCTACCTTCGCGCCAACTTGTTCATCGTTGGGTTGGCCACCAACGCGTTCTCGGCGGCCGTCACCGCCTACGCCGCCTGGCTGCTCTCCGGCCAGGCGGGGCAGCTCCGGTTCGCCGGCATGCCGACGTTGCCGCGCCTGGCGCTTCCAGGCGTCGCCGGCTTCGGACCGTTGGCGTTCCTGAACGGTCACACTGCGCTCGACTACCTCGCCTGGTTGCTGGTGCCCGTCGTCGCTCACGTGTTGTTCCGGTCGCGTTTCGGCCTGAGGCTGCGCGCGACGGGCGAGGACCCCGCCGCCGCTCGAGCCGCGGGGCTACGGGTCGACGCCCTCCGGTACACGGCGGTCGCGGCGAGCGGCCTCCTGGCCGGCCTCGCCGGGGCCCAGCTCTCGCTGACCCTCGGGGGGTTCGTGCAGGACATGTCGGGCGGTCGCGGCTGGGTGGGCCTCGTGGCGGCCATCGTCGGCGGCGCCACGGCCTGGGGCTCCGCCGGCGTGGCGCTCCTCTTCGGTGCGGCAGAGGGGGTGGCGAACTCGCTGCAGCTCACCGTTCGAGGCGTGGCGCCGCAACTCCTCCTCGCTTTCCCCTACGTGCTGACCCTCGTGGCGTTCGTGGGGTACAGCGCCGCTCGCAGGCGCAGGCTCGGGGTCGGCGACGAGTGAGCCCGGGGCCGACCTTTCAGGGTCGGGCGGACGCGGCGGCCTCGCCGGTCCGCCGCTCGCCCAGCCGGCGGTTCGGGGCTTCCCCGCCCGGTCGCTCCCGCGCCGCGCTGGTCTCTCGGCCTTGCCTCAGTCGAGGGCGACGGCCTGCGCCACCTGCCGGAGCTGCGCGAAGACCTCTTCGCGGCGCAGTCGCCCGCCGCCGCCGAGCCGTGCGTTCGCGGCGCCAGCCGCCACGCCCAGCCTCAGCGCTTCCGCCGTCGGCCACGCTTGGGCGCCGGCCCAGAGGAAGGCCGCCAACAGGCAGTCGCCGGACGCGACGGGGTTGACGGCGTCTATCGACGGCGCCGGCACGAAGGCGCTCTCCGTGCCGACGTACGCGGCGCCGGCCGCCCCGAGGGTGAGCAGGACCGGGACGCCCGTGCGCGCGTACACCCCGCGGGCCGCCTCGACCGGGTCGGCCGTTCCCGGGCTCAAGAGCCCGATCTCGTGCTCGTTCGGCTTGACGAGGGCGACGCCCGCGGCGGCGGCCGTTACGAGGAACGGCCCGCTCGTGTCGACGACCGGCTTCTCGCCGCGCCTCTCGGCGATCGCGGTGAGGAACTTTCCGAACTCCTCGGGAGACAGGCCGGGCGGCAGGCTGCCGGAGATGACCAGGCGCCCCTCCGGCAGCCCGGCGGCGAGCCGCTCCCAGTCGCTCGCCTCGGCCAAGGGCCCCGGGTCGTTGATCTCCATCGGCTGCCCGTGTCCGTCCACCACGATCTGGCACTCGCGCGTCTCGCCGGTAACCGCTACGAAGGGTCCGTCCAGGCCGTCGCGCTCGAGGAGCGCCTTGAAGCGCGCGGCGTTGAGACCGGCGAGGAACCCCGCCACCACGACCTCGGCGCCCAGCGCCTTCAGGACGCGGGCGACGTTCATCCCCTTGCCGCCCGCCGATTCGCTTACGCGCGCCACGCGGTTCAGGCCGTGTGGCGCGCGCGGCCGGCTCAGATGCAGGATGCGGTCGACGGCGGCGTTCGGCGTCACGCAGACGAAGCGCACGCCCTCACCTCACCTGTCCGGAGTCGGGGTCGGCCATGAGGCCGGACACGTCAACGGCCTCGAAGTCGCTCCCCTCGATCCGCTTGAGTTGCTGCAACGCCTCGTTGTCCCAGCGCTCGTCGGGTGCGCCGGAGAGGAACCAGCTCGAGCCGTTGTCCGCGAGGACGAGGCCGTAGCGCTGCATGGCCCTCACGATGACCTGTACTTCCGGCGCCATGCCGCTCGCGTCGAAGTCGGCGCGCAGGCGGAAGCGTTGACCCATGGGCGGCAGCTCGGGGTCGCCATGGCTGGAGGCGTCATGGCGCGCGGGCCATACGTGGGCGTCGCGCGTGCGCGGCGCGGTGAACCGTATGGCGTGGGCGATCTCGCCCGCCGCCACCTCGTCGTAGCGCACGAGGCCGGGGAGGATCGGGAGGCCGGCGGCATCGGCCGAGGTCCAGCCGTCGGGTCTGAGGGCGTTGCTCCGCAGGTCGAAGACGGCGCCTGAACCGGCGGCCCAGCTCCCGTCCCTTCGCGACTCGGCGTCGAACAGCTCGTACAGGACGCAGCTCGAGACGTCTATTACGAGCACGTGCCGGTCGCCGCCGTCCGCCACCCCGCCGGGCGGTGCGCCTTCCACGGGCGCGTCGCGAGGGATGGGGTACGGCGCCCGGTCGGACTCTTCCGGGTAGTAGAAGCTCACGGTCACGGTCGGCTGGCCGGCCGCGACCGTGGTGAACGGGATGCCGATCGGCGCGCCCTCCCAGAGCCCCGAGCCGAAGTCGGCGTGCACGGACGTGCCCGCCCCGATGGACGCCACGTAGTCGCCCGTTGGTGGCATGATGGGTAGCCCGTCGACGCGGGCGTTCCAGATGTTGTCGGCCGGCAGCATGGGGCAGCCGGCGAGGTCCGGCCCACGCCCTGGCGGGGGAGGGGTCTGCGACCTGCTCCCGGCGCAGCCGCAGAAGGCCGTCAGGAGCAGTGCGGTAACGACCGCGGTCCTTGCCGCGTCGCGGGTCGGGTGGTGGGGCATGACCCCATCATGGTCCGCCCCGGGTGCCGGCGAGTGTGCGAAGTCCGTTGTCTGCCGCCGGCCGGCCCCTCCTCGGCCGGCGGGAACATAAACTGGCGCCGATGGAAGGTCTCGTCGACCTCTTCGCGAAGGTGATCGGTCCACACCCCGTCTGGCAGGGTCTCTGGGGCGGACTGATCATCACCGCCTTCAACCTGATCGGCGCGCTGGCCGTGCTCGTCTGGCGCAACCCCACGCGGCGCTCGCTCGACGCGGCGCTCGGCTTCGCCGCCGGCGTGATGCTGACCGCGAGCTTCACGAGCCTCATCCTGCCCGGCATCGAGGTCGGCGGCCTGCTCCCCGTGGTCATAGGCATGGTCATCGGGGTCATCATGCTCGACCGCGCCGACGCGTGGGTGCCGCACATCCACGTGCTCGTGACGGGCCGACCGCGGTCCGACGCCGCCCAGCAGTCCGGCGCGGACGCTCGCCGCCGCAGCGGCCTCTCCGGCGTGCTCCTCTTCATCGTCGCCATCACCCTCCACAACATGCCGGAGGGCCTGGCCGTCGGGGTCGGCTTCGGCAGCGGCAACCTCAACGACGCCATCGCCCTCATGCTGGCCATCGGCATCCAGAACGTGCCCGAGGGCCTGGCGGTGGCCGTCGCGGCGCGCAACGCCGGGATGGGCAGCCTCTGGTACGCCGCGTTCACCGGTATCAGGGCTGGGGTGGTCGAGGTCCCGTTGGCGGTGATAGGCGCCTGGCTCGTGCACGTCGCGGCGCCCATCCTGCCCTACGCCATGGGCTTCGCCGCGGGCGCCATGCTGTTCGTGATCCTCGACGAGATCGTGCCGGAGACGCACGGGAACGGCCACGAGCGCGTCGCGACGCTCGGCACCATGCTGGGCGCCCTGGTCATGCTGGTGCTGGACGTCGCCCTCGGCTGAAGGCGTCACTGCTCTTCGTGGCGTGCACCCGCCCCAAGTGTCTGGTTCGCTGTTAGAATGGAAACCTCAGAACTAGCGTTGGGAACGGGGCGTTCATAGGTGAATACCTATGAAAAGTGGCCCACGCGGGGGGTCGTGGGCCGAGAGAGAGTGTAACAGCCTGGCGACACACTAGGGAAGGGCCGCGCCTGTGGGCTTGCTCACATCTCGTGCGTGTGCGGCGGTGAGCGTTCGCCGCGGCGGCGGCGGCCCGCCCCCTGTCAGTCGAACAGGGCTCTGAGCTCGATCCGCCGGTTACAGCACTTCGACGCCTCGGTAGCCAGTCAGAGCGCCACGTCCGCGCCCTGGGCCTGGATGATCCAGAACCCCACGACATGCTCCTCGGACGCCACGAACGACCCGGCGGTCAGCACCGCCTCGCGCCCTCGACCGTCGACGACGGTAGCCGTGGCCGGCGCGGCCAGGCCGCAGGCGAAGAGCCGGTGGCCGTCGGCCTGGAGCTGCTCGTTGAAGGCGTCGATCGCGGCCATCTCCTCGGCGGTGGCCATGCCGTCCGAATCGTGAAGGACCGAGAACAGGTACTTGGGCATCGCGATCGCCTCCCTCGTGGCCCGTCCGTGGGGCCTCGGGGAAGGATACGCGCCGGGCCGGACCGGATGCGGCTGGCGTTCACGGCACGCTCTGCCGCCGGCCTGCTACCGTGGGACCGGAACGTTGAACGGCGCCTCGTCAAGAAGCGCCGTTCCCAGCGTGTTTTCCTTGGTGGAGCTGAGGGGATTCGAACCCCTGACCTCGTGAGTGCGATTCACGCGCGCTCCCAACTGCGCCACAGCCCCGGGAGCCGGCGGTCCGTGCGAAGCGGACCGGGCAACGGGAAGTGTAAGTGTTGCGCCGCGGGGGTGTCAAACGCCGGTACGCGTCCGGCCCTATGCGCGCGGTTCGCCATCGCGGCGCCCGAGACCGCGACGGCGTGGTGACGGGAGGCACGCGCCCCGGCCGCCCCAAGGCGGCCGGGGCGCTATACGATGTCCCGAGACATGGTGCCTGAGCGCGTCAAGCGGCGGAACTTCTTCTTGGGCGTGATCAACGGGATCCTCGTCAACGGCGGCGAGGCTTTCCTGCATTCCGGCCTCGTCATGGCGCCGTTCCTGGCCTCGATCGGGGCGCCGGCCGTGGTGATCGGCCTCGTACCGGCGCTGCGGGTCGGAACCTGGTTCCTGCCGCAGCTCCTGGTCGCCAACCGCATCTCGCCGGAGCCGCTCAAGCTGCGCTTCTACCACTTCACGTCCACGGTGCGCACGCTCGCCCTCCTCACCATGACGGCGTCCGTGTTCTTCATCGGCAGCGGTCGGCCCGCGCTCATGACGACGATCCTCCTCGTCATGATCACCATCAACGCCATGGCCGGCGGGATCGGTGGGGTCCCGTTCGCGGACGTCACCGCCAAGATCGTGCCCCACGCGCGGCTGGGCACTTTCTGGGCGCTACGCAACTCGATCGGCGGCATCCTCGCGCTCGGGGCCGGCTTCGTGCTGCGCGCCGTCCTCGAGTCGGACATCGGCTTCCCCAACAACTTCGGCCTGATCTTCCTGCTCGGGACGATCCTCTCCGGGCTCGCCTACGCGAGCTTCTCGCTCGTCAAGGAGCCGCGCGGCGTGCCAGGGCTGAAGCGCCCGCTGGTCGGCATGCTGCGCGAGATACCGGCCCTCCTGCGCGTCGACGTCGGGTTGCGGCGGTTCCTGCGCGTACGCTTCCTCGGGCTCGCGGCGCTCCTCGCCGAGCCGTTCTACGCCGTGTACGCCATCACCAAGCTCGGTGCCCCCGAGAGCGCCATCGGCGTCTACGTCATGGCCGCGACGGCGGCCACCATCGTCGGCAACTACGCCTTCAGGCTGCCGGCGGACGGGGGTCGCAACGTCTTCGTGATGCAGGTCGGGTACTTCTCGCTCCTCGCCGCTCCGCTCGCGGCGCTCCTGATCCACGACTGGCGCCTCTACTCGGTCGTGTTCGTCCTCTCGTCCGTCGGCAACGCCGGCGTCGGGATCGCCGCGTGGAACCTCCTGTACGCCATCGCGCCCGTGCACGACCGCTCGCTCTACATCGGCCTCTCGAACACGGTGCTGGCACTACCCAGCCTCGCGCCCGTCGCGGCCGGCATCCTCATCCCCTTCGTAGGTATGCCGGCGCTCTTCGGCCTGGCCGTGCTCATGGCGGCGATCACCGTCTCGTTCTCGTTCAGGTTCGGGGCGCTGCGGGCGGCGGACAAGCGTGCGCTCTCGGCCGCCACGTCGGGTGGGGAGGCCGAGCTCTAGAACAGCAACCGCCTCCCGAGCGGGAGGCGGCGGGTCACTCGAACGCGCCCATGGCGGGCTCGCTTGCCGAACTGCGCTTACAGCCTGACGAACTCGTCCGTCGAGAGCACGAACACGATGGCGCCGCCGACGGGCACCTCCATGGGCTGGCTGGCGAAGACGCCTTCGAGCGCGTGGATGGGGGAGCCGGCCGTGACGACCTTGGTGCGCTCGCGGCACGTGGCGTGGATGATCTCCTTCACCTCTGGAACCTTGTGGTCCTGGACGCCGATGAGCACGGTCGTGTTGCCCTCACGTAAGAAGCCCCCGGTCGACGCGAGCTTGGTGGACTGGAAACCGTTCTCCCCCAGGGCTTCCTGGAGACGCGAGGAGTCCGCGTCCTGCACGATGGCGAGGATCAACTTCATGGTGTGAACATGCTAGCAGACAGAACCCCGAGTTGGTGAGAGTACAATGACGCCAAGACGGGAAGGTGCGGTTTGAGCGAACGCCGCTTCGTTGTAGAGGTCACTCGCCCGGTACCCGCCGCCGACGTCGGGGGGGTCTCCACGCGCATCGCCGAGCGCTTGGAGATGGACCCGCAACGCATCCACACGCTCCTCCACGGCCGCAAGGGTCCGGTCACCAAGCCCGTGCTGCCGGACAAAGCCGCGGCCATCGCCGAGGTGTTCATGGAGGCCGGCGTCGAGGTCGCCGTGGTGCCCGCGCCCGATCCGGTCGTGTCTTTCCTCTCGGGAGGCGAGCCGGACGCTCGACCGGAGGCCGGGGTCGACTCGGCGGTCGAGTCCGGCTCCGGACCCTACGACGCCCCTGCCTATGAACCCGACGACGAGCCGGATTTCGGCCCCGAGCCTGACCTGGAGCTCGAGGCCGAGCACTACGCGGAGGCGCCGTGGGGGGAGCCGGGCGAGCGGTATTACGAGCACGGTCGGTTCGCTGCGTCGGAACGGGAAGCCGGTGGGCGGACCGACCCGCCCGGCGTCCCGCCGCACGCCGCTACTGACGAGGCCCACGGTCCCCCTTACGACGCCCCCATGGCCACTGCGGAACCGCAACCCCCGCGAACGGGTTGGGACACCTCCTCGGCCTGGGCCGTAGAGGACACGGGCAGTTGGAGCGCGTTGCGCCCCATCGCCCCCGACCGGGTCGGGTACGGGGCTGACGAGGAGGACGAGGAGGACGCCGGGTGGGCCGACGCTGAGGGCGCGGACGCGGAACGAGCGGAAGTGGACCGTGGGCTCGCCGAGCAGGAGGATCACGACCCCGGAGGCGCCGACCCCGGGGTCGGCGACCGGCTCGGAGTCGCGTGGGCGGTGGTCGACGAAGGGGAAGGCGATGCGCCGGTCGAGGAGGAGTACCCGAGCGACCCGGAGGAGGAGGCCGATCGTCTGGGCCCGCGGCGCAGGGCGGACGATATCGCCGTGTTCACGACCTCGACACGGTGGGTGCCGTCGCCCCACGACGGCTACGCTGCCGACGACCACGCCGCGGCGGACGGTTACGGCGAGTCCGGTGCCGTGGCCCGCGGCGACCGCGGTTGGAGCGAGGGGGCGTCGCAGTCGGCCGGCCGGGGTACCGGCGGGACCAAGGTGCCCGGTGCCGCCTACGGCGGCGCCTCCTGGATCGCGCCGCCTGCCAGGGCGGGCGGGCCGCGTCTGCGCCCGTACCTCGTCTGGAGCCTCGTCGCCTCCATCGCCGTCTTCCTGCTCTTGCAGTACGTGATGGCCGGTCGCATGACGGGCGCGCTCGCGCCCAGCTCGTTCGAGACCGGTATGGCCGCCTACCGCGGCGGGGACTTCGGCGGCGCCAGGCGCGCCCTGGAGCCCGAGGCCGATGCCGGCAACCACCTCGCCCAGTACTACCTTGGGTACATGGCCCAGAACGGTCTCGGGCAGCCGTGGAGCAACGCCAAGGCCGCCGCCTACTACCGGCGCGCCGCCGAGGGGGGCGTCCCCGAGGCACAGCTGGCACTCGGCGACCTCTACCTGCGGGGGATGGGCGTGGAGCGAGACGACGTGATCGGCGCCTCCTGGTACGCGCGGGCGGCGGCCCTCGGCAACCCGCAAGGGCAGTACGAGTACGGGAAGCTCCTCCTGCACGGCACCGGCGTCGTCCGCAACCCGGTCGCGGCGTTGGCGCAGTTCCGCGCGGCCGCGGCGACGGGCCTCACGCCCGCGGCAGACTACGTGGCGTTCGCCATGGAAGCGTTGCGCGAGGACGCCGAGTAGCGGACCGCGGCAGCGCGCACGCTAAGCGCCGCCTTCATGCCCCTCAAAGAGCAGTCATCTGAAGTTGCTATCTTGGGATCCGATGAGAGATCGTCATGTGGTCACCCTCCTGGCGTCGGTGGTGCTAGCGCTGCTGCTCGGCGCCGGCCTCGCCCAGAACAACGGCATCCAGTTCCGCAGCGAGATCTACGTGGTCAGTCAAGTGACGCTGCAGGACGGCACCAAGGAAGAGCGCTTCACGGCGGCTACCGAGGCCATCCCCGGTCAGGTCGTCGAGTACCGCATCTTCGCGATCAACGCCGGTGAGACGACGTTGCCGCAGGGCGCCGTCCAGATCACGGTACCGGTCCAGGGCCACCTCCAGTACGTCGCCAACTCGGCGACCCCCACCTCCGACCGGGTCATGACGGAGTTCTCGGTCGACGGCCAGACCTTCTCGGCCCCGCCCGTCATCGTGGTGTCGGATGGGGAGCGCAAGGTAGCCGAACCCACCGAGTACACGGCGATCCGCTGGACCCTCCTCGTCCCCATGGAGCCGGGGCAGGAAGAGCCTTTCTACTACCGGGCCACGCTCGTCAACTGAGCCTGCTGCCTGGTAGCAAGGGCGCCGGCCGGCATTCGTCGGCCGGCGCCGACGTTCCAGGGCGCGGACGGGCGCGCAGCGACCGACTGCGCCGTCAAGTCAACCGGAACGCGCGGCGCGGTCCCGGTACTGGAGCTCGTACAGCTTGCGGTAGTACCCCTCCACCTTGAGCAGGTCGAAGTGGTTGCCCTGCTCGATCAGCTTGCCCTTGCGCATCACGAGGATCCGGTCGACGTCCTGGATGGTCGAGAGGCGGTGGGCGATGATGATGCTCGTGCGCCCCTGCATGAGCTTCTTCAGGGCGTCCTGGATGAGCTCCTCCGTCTCGGTGTCGACGTTGGCGGTAGCCTCGTCGAGCACGAGGAGGATGTCGGGGTTCTGCACGAGGGCGCGGGCGAACGCGATGAGCTGCTTCTGCCCCGTCGAGAAGCCCGCCCCGCGCTCCAGCACGGGCGTGTCGTAGCCGTCCGGCAGGCGCGAGATGAACTCGTGCGCGTTGACGAACCTGGCCGCCTCCTCGACGCGCTCCTGCGGCACGCTGTCGTCGCCCAGGGTGATGTTGCTGCGCACGGTGCCCGAGAACAGGAACGGGTCTTGCAGCACGATGCCGACGTGCTTGCGCAACTGCACCTGGTCGTAGTCGCGGACGTCCTTGCCGTCGATCGTGACGCGGCCCTTCTGCACGTCGTAGAAGCGGCTCACGAGGCTGATGATCGTCGTCTTGCCCGCCCCCGTATGCCCGACGAACGCCACTGATTCCCCCGGCGCGATCGTGAAGTCCACGCCGCGGAGCACCCACTCCTCGTCGTCGTAGGCGAACCAGACGTCCTCGAACGCGACCTCGCCCCTGAACGAGCCTGCGAAGCCGGCGGCGTCCGGCAGGTCCGCGATCTGCTCCGGCGTGTCGAGGAGACCGAAGATGCGCTCGCTCGAGGCCATGGCCGCCTGGATGATGTTGAACTTGTCCGAGAGGTCCTGCAGGGGACGGAAGAACATGCCGGAGTACTGGATGTACGCCACGAGCGTGCCGATGGTCACGAACGACGCCACGTCCGGCACGAGTTGCGTGCCGGCGTAGTACAGGATGAGCGCGGTCGAGATGGCGCTCGTGATGCCGATGGTCGGGAAGAAGAGGCTGAACCAGCGCACCTGCTCGTTGTTGGCCTCGAGCAGCTGCAGGTTGAGCTCGTCGAAGCGCCTGGCGTTGCGGGCCTCACGGTTGAAGAGCTGGACCGTCTTCATGCCGCTGAGGTTCTCGGCGAGGTAGGCGTTCGAGCGCGAGGTCCTGAGGCGCACGGACCGGTACGCGGTGCGGATGCGGCGCCTGAGCAGGTTGAGGATGAGGAAGAGCGGCGGCATGACGACGAGAGTGATGAGGGCCATGCGCCAGTTGATGGAGAACATGTAGAAGAGCAGGCCGGCCATGAGGCCGACATCGGCGATGAGCCCCACCACGCCGTCCGTCATCATCTGCTGGATGGCGTCGACGTCGCTCGTGATGCGCGTGATGAGGCGCCCGACGGGCGTGCGGTCGAAGAAGCCCATGTGCAGCCGCTGGATCTTGGCGAACATCTCGCGCCGCATGTCGTAGATGATGCGCTGCCCCAGCCACGACACCAGGTAGGTGTAGCCGAACCGGAGGCCGAAGCTGAGGAGCCGCAACGCCAGGTAGACGACCACGATCACTGTGAGGCCGCGCAGACGCCCGTCCATGTCGAGGCTGGCGAACGGCTCGGACGCCGCGATGATGTAGTCGTCGAGCGCGCGCGCCAGCAGGGTGGGGAAGACGGGGGTGAGGGCGCTGCTCAGGAGGAGGAGCCCCACGCCGAGCGAGAGCTGGAGGCGGTACGGCTTGAGGTAGCCGAGGAGCCGCAGCATGATGCCTTGGTCGTACGCCTTCTCGAACTCCTCGCCGTCCTCGTCCCGGACGCTCTCCGCGCGCATGGCGCGGCGTCGGTCGCGGTCCCGTGTGCGGTAGGCCCCCTTTGCCGCCTCGACCGAGTAGTCGGGCAGGTCCGTGTCGAGCAGGTCGACGGGGCGGCGTTCGGCGCTGCGGGCCATCACGCCACCTCCAGGTCGGATTCGAGCTGCTGCCTGCGGTCCATGTCCGCGTACCAGCCGCCTTGCGCGATCAGCTCGTCGTGGGTGCCCTCTTCGACCGCGCGGCCGTTCTCGAGCACTAGCACGCGGTGCGCGTTCTGGAAGGCGCTGATGCGGTGGGCGACGATCACGGTCGTGCGGTCCCGCTGGGCGTCGGCGAGGCCGTCGAGGATGCGGGCCTCCGTCTGCGTGTCGACGGCCGAGAGGGCGTCGTCGAAGATCAGGATGGACGGCTCGCGCACGAGCGCGCGCGCGATGGCGGTGCGTTGGCGCTGCCCACCGGAGAGCGTTACGCCGCGTTCGCCCAAGCGCGTGTCGAAGCCGTCCGGGAACTCCTGGACGTCGCCGGCCAACTGTGCGACCTCCGCCGCGCGCAGTACCCGCGGCGCCAGGACCTCGGCGGGCGCCTCGGGCAGGCCGTAGGCGATGTTCTCCGCGATGGTGTCGGAGAAGAGGAACGGCTCCTGGGGCACGAGGCCGATGAAGCGCCTGAGGACCTCGACGGGGAAGAGCTTGTTGTCGATGCCGTCGATGAGGATCTGGCCCTCGTCCGGGTCGATGACGCGGGCGATGAGGTTGACGATCAACGTCTTGCCCGAGCCCGTGCGCCCCGTGATGCCGACGGCCTCGCCCTCCGCGACGACGAAGCTGACGCCGTCGAGCGCCTTGACGCCGTTGTACGTGACGCTCACGCCCTTGAACTCGATGCGGCCCCTGACCGTGCGGAGGTCGTAGTCGGTCTCGGGGCCGTCGGCGACTTCCGGCACCTGCGTGAGGATCTCCTTGAGGCGCCCCCACGACGTGGTGCCGCGCTGTATGAGGCTGCCGATCCACCCGAGCGAGATCATGGGCCACTGGATGCCCTCGTAGAGGAAGACGAAGCTCGAGAACTCGCCGACGGTGAGGTTGCCACCGATGCCGAGCACGAGCCTGCCGCCTATCAGGACCAGGAGCGACATGGTGAGCCCGAAGAGGAACTCCATCATCGGGAAGAGCGGCCCGTCCACCCTGACGAGGGCCATGTTGCGCTTGACGAACTCGTCGTTGAGGCGGCCGAAGGTGCCGATCTCGCGCTCCTCGATGCCGAAGCCCTTGACCACGCGGATGCCGGAGAAGTTCTCCTGGGCCATCGCGGAGACGTCGGAGAACTGCTCCTGCACGTACTGGTACCTGCGGTGGACGACGCGCAGGATCAGGTAGAAGGCCAGCGACGTGAGCGGCGCGGTGGCGAGCGTGATGAGCGAGAGTTGCACGCTCAGGTCGAACATCCGGTAGAACGTGAAGGCGAACAGGAAGAGAGTGTTCAGGCCCTGGAAGACGGCCACGCCGGCCAGCATGCGGACGGCGCCCAGGTCGGCGGTGAGGCGGGCCATGAGGTCGCCGACGCGCGTGCGGTCGAAGTAGCCGCCGTCCAACTTGGTGAAGTGCTTGAAGATAGCGTGCCTGATGTCGAACTGGACTTCCCAGCTCGTGTACATGAATATGCGTCTGACCAGCACCATGGCCACGCCGGCCACCACGGCCACGCCCAGGAGGGCGAGGGCGTAGAGCCAGAGCCGGTCCATGGTCATGGTCCGGTTCCTGAACTCGTCGATGGCCCGCCCGGGGATGATCGGGGTCAACGTCGAGAAGAAGCCGTTGACGACGATCAACCCCATGCCAAGCAGGAGCTTGGGGCGGTGCCTCCTCACGAACGGCAGCAGGTCTCTTATGGTCTTGAGCACACGACTCCTCGGTCCCCTGACGCGCGGCCGACGACCGCCTCCGCTGGTGCACGGAGGCGGTCGTCAGGAAGGTGCTTCGTCTACGACCCCCGCTCGGGCCCTAGTTCATAGGCGGGCGCCGAAATTTCTGCCGGCGACTATAACCGCCAAGTAGAACGGTCATGGTACCAGTAACGACTCGCCGTAGGGAACCCCGCCGAGCAGCAGCTCGAACCGGACCGGGCCGACCACGGTCGTGCGCCACTGGCCGCGGAGGATCTCGCCGCCGCGCACGGAGACGCGGCTCACGAGCACCCGGTTCCCGCTCAAGTCCGCCGCCCACACTTCGCCCTGCTGCAGACCGATGCCCGGCTGGATGGCCCAGGCGTACTCGACACTGCGCGGTTCCGGCCCGCGCACGACCGCGTAGACGCCGCTCGTGGAGAGCGCCACCGGATGCGCGTTCACCGTGAGCGCCAGGGTCCGCGTTGCGTTCGGCTCACCTCCCGGGCCCGGGTCTTGCGCGACGACCCCCTCCGGCAGCCCTGGGTTGCCTATCACCCGCACGTCGAGGTTCCAGCCGCTTGCCACCGCGCGCGCGCTCGCCAGGCCAAGGCCGACGACGTCGGGCGCCCCGCCGCCCTGGACCTCCACGGCCGGCTCGCCCGCCTGGACGACGAGGCGCAGCACGGCCGTGTCGCGCGCGACCGGGACGTAAGGCGCCAGCGACTGCTCGAGCACCTGGCCGCTGGCCCCGGCCGTACCGAGCAGCTCGTCGATCACGATGCGGTCATCGCCGATGCCGGCGAGCTTCGCCAGGGCCCTGGCCTCCTCCAGCTCGAGGCCGACGAGGTTGGGGAGGAAGGTCTGCGCCGGCTGGGGGCCGAGGCTCACGAGGACCGACACGGCGGTGTCGCTCGCTACCCGGCTGCCGGCGTCGACGTCCTGGGCCAGGACCGTTCCGACGGGGCTCGGTGCGTGGATGCGCGCCGCCTCGCCGAGCCGCAGCCCGGTGGCTTCGAGGGCCGCGCGCGCCTCGTCAGGGTAGCTCAGCCCCAGGAGCGACGGCGCCTCGGTAGGCGCCAGCTCCCCGGGGGGGAGGGCGTAACGCATGAGGACGGTGCGACCGGGTCTGAGTGCCGAGCCGGCTGCCGGTTCGACGGCCAGGACCGTGCCCGGGGGCTCTGACGAGGTGAGCGGGGTCGCGTCGACGAACAGCCCGAGCTGCGCGAGCTGTTGGGCCGCGAGCGTCGCGTCGGCGCCGACGACATCCGGCACGTTCACGAACGTATCGACGGCCGCTACCCTGAGGGCGATGAGGGTCGCCACCACGGCCACGAGCAGCAGCGCGCCGGCGATGCTCCACGCGAGCGCGCGCTCAGGCAGCCGTTCCAGCAGCTCCGCCGTGCGTCGACCTAGGGACTGCTGATGACGAAGCGGTCGCGCCCGCGGGGTGCCGTCGAGCCCGGCAGCGCCGCCCGCGCCATACGGTCCGGCCGCATCGGGTTGCCCGGGAGCGTCGCGATGGCCATGCTGGGGCTGGGAGGGGGGCTGCGCCCTCCGCGCCCCGCCGAACGCGAGCCCGTACAGGAGGACGCGCGGTTGGCGCGCGTGCTGCCTGCGCAGGTCAGCGACCTCGAGCGGGTAACCGGCGCGCTCGAGAAGCTCGCGCAGGTCGGACCCCGCGCCGTTGCCGGAGGACACGGCGACAGCGTCGGCCGGCGGGCGCTCCCAGGCCACGTAGTGGGCGCCGGGGCGGGCGATCACGTCGTGGACGGCCGCGAGCCCGGCCCCTTTGAGGCGCCGCAGCAGGCGCCGGTACGCCTCGAACTCGGGCTCGCGCTCCGGTTTGAGGTCGAACCACTCGATGCGTAGCGGCGCGCCGTCCGGCGCCGTCGCCTCGAACTCCGTGCGTCCCGCGTCGAGTGCGCGCTGCGCTATGACCTCGTACCTGCCGTCGAGCAACGACATTCAGACCCCCGCCGTCCGCGTCGTCGTCCTACCGCCCGTCGGCACGGCGCTAAGGTGCGCCGGTCAGGCCCCGGACTCGCTGGCCGGCCGCGCTTCGGGACGCGGCTCCAGCGGCGCCCTGCCGCTCTCGACCGCCTTGCGGCGGTGCTCCTCCTCGGCCGCCCTGCGCTCGCGCTCCTCGGCCGCCTGGGCGCGGCGGTCGTTCTCCGTCGCCGTGTCGACGATCCAGTCGGCGATCTCGGCGACCGTCTTGCCTTCCTGCGCGAGCGCGAAGGCCCGGTGGATCAGCTTGCCGTCCAGCGTCTCGCGCTTGAGCAGCGCGGTGGCGACGGCCTCGACCGCGACCCAGTTGGTCGCGATAACCGCCTCGCTCTCGCGGTAGGCGGACTCGAGGATGCTGCTGACCTCCTCCTCCAACTGGCGCGCCGTCTCCTCGGAGAAGTCCTTGCGCCGGCTGATCTCGCCGCCGAGGAAGATGGGCCCTTGGTCGGAGCCCCAGGCGACGTACTCCTGCGAGCCCATGCCGAGGTCGAGGACCATCTGCTTGGCCATCTCCGTGGCCTGCTTGAGGTCGTTGCTCGCGCCGGACGAGATGGTGCCGGTGACGCGTTTCTCGGCCTGCCTGCCCGCGAACGCGACGACGAGCTGGGCCTTGAAGCGCTCGACGTTGTAGAACATCTCCTCCTTGGCGAGGGGCGCCATGAAACCGCCCGCCCCGCCGCGGGGCATGATCGTCACCTTGCGGATGTCGCCGAGCTCCGGGTGGGCGGCGTGCGCGACGGCGTGGCCCGACTCGTGGAAGGCGAGCATGCGCCGCTCCTCCTCGGTCGGCACGAGGCTGCCGCGCCTGAGGCCGAGGGTGATGCGGTCGAGGGCCTCGTTGAAGTCGGTCCATGTGATGATCTGCTTGTTGTTGCGGGCCGCGATGAGGGCGGCCTCGTTCGTGAGGTTCTCGAGGTCGGCGCCTGAGAACGCCGGCGTGGCCTCCGCGAGGCGGCGGAGGCTGACGTCGTCGGTGACGGGTTTGTTGCGCACGTGGACCTTGAGGATCTCCTCGCGCTCGGTCATGGTGGGGAGGCCGATGGTGACCTGCCGGTCGAAGCGGCCGGGGCGCAGCAGCGCCGGGTCCAGGATGTCTGGCCTGTTGGTCGCCGCGATGATGATGACGGACGTGTCCTTCTCGAAGCCGTCCATCTCGCTGAGGATCTGGTTGAGCGTCTGCTCGCGCTCGTCGTGCCCGCCACCGATGCCGGCGCCGCGACGCCGGCCGATGGAGTCGAGCTCGTCGATGAAGATGATGGACGGGGCCGACTTGCGCGCTTCCTCGAAGAGGCTGCGCACGCGGCTGGCGCCGACGCCGACGAACATCTCCATGAACTCGGAGGCGGAGACGGTGAGGAACGGCACGCCGGCCTCGCCGGCCACAGCGCGCGCGAGCAGCGTCTTGCCGGTCCCGGGAGGGCCGACGAGGAGCACGCCCTTGGGGATCTCGGCGCCGATGCGCAGGTACTTCTGGGGCGTCTTGAGGAAGTCGACGACCTCGATGAGCTCCTGCTTGGCTTCCTTGTGGCCCGCCACGTCGTTGAAGGTCGTCGTGACCTTGTTCTCGCGCCCGAACGTCTTGGCCCGCGACTGGCCGAACTGCATGACCTGGTTCGGGCCGCCCTGGGCGCGCATGAAGATGAACCAGAAGAAGACGAGGAGCAGTACGACGGGCAGGAACGAGCCGAGGAGCAGGCCGAGCCACTGCGGTGGGTTGCGGATCGTCACGCTCTTGACGTCTTCGCGGAGCTCCGTCAGGAGGCTGTCCGTGAGGATCGTCGTCGTGCGGAAGCTGCGGATGGTCTGCGGCTCGCCGTTGACGAGCACCTGCGACTCGCTGACGAGCTCGCCGCTTATGACGCCGCTGTTGCGGTCGATGACGACGGAAGCCACCTTGCCCTGGTCGACGAGCCCGGTGAAGGTGGAGTAGTTGATCTCCCGGCTACCGGAGCCGGAGTTGAGCTGGTTGAAGACGAAGATGCCGAGTATCAGCAGCATCACGACCAGCCAGGGGTTGAACGAGCGTCTCAACTGAATTCCTCCAGGGCCCGGGCTCCGCTCCGGCCACACGCTGTGAGTCTGGCAAGCGGCGGTCGTGGGGTGCCGCGAACCGATACGTAAAGCCTAGCACCGCACCATGAGCCGGCACTGTACTGGGGAGTCTTCGAGCTAAGTGGAACCTTAACGTTCCGCCCGGCGGGCGCCAGGCGGACGCCGAAGGCCGGCGCCGGCCCGGCGAGCCCTGTGAGCGTTGCGAGCGCAAGGGGGCGGCCACGAAGCCGCGCCGGTCGTCATGGTCAGCGGAACGAGTACCCCTTGGGCACGCACACGAGGCCCGTGTCGGTCACGATCAGGCCCCGCGCCCTGTCCTCCTCGGGGTCGACGCCCACGCTCACGCCGTCCGGCACGGTCACGTTCTTGTCGAGGATGGCGTTGACGACGCGCGCATGGCGGCCTACGGTCACGTTGTCGAAGAGCACGGAGTTCTCGACGGTGGCGTAGGAGTTGACGCGCACGCGGCGGAAGACGACGCTATGCCGCACGGTGGCCCCCGAGATGATCACGCCCCCGGCGACCAACGAGTTGAACGCCTGGCCCCGCCGCCCCTCCTCCTCGTGGACGAACTTGGCCGGCGCCGAGTACTCGGCGGACGTGCGCAGCGGCCACTCCTCGTTGTAGAGGTCGAACTCGGGCTTGACGGCCACGAGGTCCATGTTGGCCTCCCAGTAGCTGTCGAGCGTGCCAACGTCGCGCCAGTAGGTGTTTGGCCCGCTCTGGCCCGGGATCGGGTTGCGGGCGAAGTCGTACGCGAACATGCGCTTGCCCTCCTGCAGGGCGCGGGGCAGCACGTCCTTCCCGAAGTCGTGCTCGGAGTCGCGGCGGCCGACGTCGTCCTTGAGCATCTCGATGAGCGTCGAGACCGTGAAGACGTAGTTGCCCATGCTGGCGAGGCAGTGCGTCGGGCGCCCGGGGATGGCCTTCGGCGCGTCCGGCTTCTCCTGGAACTCGGTGATGCGCCAGTCGTCGTCGACCTGCAGCACGCCGAAGCGCTTGCCGTCCTCGACCGGCGTCGGGTAGGCGGCGATGGTCACGTCGGCCTGGTTGTCGAGGTGGTACTCGAGCATGTGGCTGATGTCCATCTTGTATATGTGATCGCCGGAGAAGATGGCCACGAGGTCGGCCCGGTTGTTGCCGACGAGGTGGAGGTTCTGATAGATGGCGTCGGCCGTGCCCCGGTACCACTCCGCGCCGAGCTCCTCGTAGAGGTACATCTGGGCGGGGGCGAGGGTGATGAAGTGGTCGTCGAGGAAGGTGCCGAAGCGCCAGTGCCGCTGGATGTGCTCCGTCAGGGACTGGGCCTTGAACTGCGTGAGGATGTACATGCCGTAGACGCCCGAGTTGATCATGTTGTTGAGGGCGAAGTCGATGATCCGGTACTTGGAGCCGAACGGCACGGCAGGCTTCGTGCGTTGCAGCGTGAGCGGGTGGAGGCGCGAACCCTTGCCGCCAGCCAACACCATGCCTATGACCTTGACGTTGCGGGTAAGCATGCGCCCTCCATGAGACAAAGACCCGGCCACGGCTGTCGTGCCCTGATCGGCTCGGCCGATCGCCCGTGTATGTAGCGAGCATGATAACGCCACCGCGGACGCGGTAGCGTGGCCCCATGGCGCTGGCCCCGACCCTGTTCGACCACGAGCTCGCCTCGTTGCCCCTGCCGGAGGGCGAGCCCGCTTTCCGGCGCAAGCAGGTGGCGCACTGGCTCTACCGCCGCGGGGTGACCGACGCCGAGCGGATGACCGACCTGCCCACGAGCCTGCGCGCGTGGTTGGCGGCCGAGCACGCGGCCGAGCCGTTCGTCGCCTCCCGGCGCTTCCCGTCCGACGACGGCTCCGTGCGCTACCTCTTCACCTTGCGCGACGGCAAGCAGACTGAGGCCGTGTACATGCCGTACGCCGGCCGCCGGACCGTGTGCCTCAGCTCGATGGTCGGTTGCCCGGCCGGGTGCGCGTTCTGCGCCACCGGGGCGCTCGGCTTCGGGCGCAACCTCACGCGCGGCGAGATCGTCGCCCAGCTCGTCGAGGTGGCGCGCCAGGAGGGGCTCGAGCCGCCCGCCATCCGCAACGTCGTCCTCATGGGCATGGGCGAGGCGCTCCTCAACTACGACAACGCCGTCGGCGCCATCCGCACGTTCATCGACCCCGGCGGTCTGGACATGTCGCCGCGGCGCATAACGTTGTCGACGGTGGGGCTGCCGAGCCGCATGCGCAGGCTCGCGGCCGAGGGGCTGCCGCTCGTCCTCGCCGTCAGCCTGCACGCGCCGGACCAGGAGACGCGGCAACGGATCATCCCGACCGCGCTGGCGAACGCGGTCGACGACATCGTCGCCGCCATGCGCGATTGGCAGGCGGCCATAGGGCGCCGTGTGACCGTCGAGTACACGATGCTGGAGGGCGTCAACGACCACCCTTGGCAGGCCGACATGCTCGCCGACCTCCTGACCGGGCTCACCAGCCACGTGAACCTCATCCCGTTCAACCCGTGGACCGGCTCGGGCTTCAGCGGCACGGAGCGACCGCGGCTCGCCCAGTTCCAACGGCGCCTCGAGGCGCGGGGCGTCAGCGTGTCCGTGCGCTTCAGTCGTGGGCGCGACGCCGGTGCGGCCTGCGGTCAGCTCGCCCTTCAGGGCGCCGAGGCCGCGAGCGTGGCCGACTCCGGCGTGGTGATGGCCGGCGTCTGACCGGCAGGTGCCCCGTGCGGAAGTCGGGGCGGGGCTGCGCTCCCGCGCACCCCGAGCCGGCGCGCCGGTGCGTTATGCCGATGGTGTCGAAGAGGCCGCACCCCCGAGCACCCCGACCCGGCGGCACGGCGCACGGCTCCCGACCGACGCGCTCCCCGGCGCGTGTGACACCGCGCGTTTGGCGAGCAGGACGCTACTCGCGCCAGGAGCAGGTGGACGATTTCACAAGCGCGCAAGGGGGCACCGTATAAGCTTGGCCCTGACTAACGCATGGCACGCACGTTAGCGACCTGGGAGGCTGGGATGGAAAGAGGAACCCGCAGGTGGAGCGGCCGCGCGGCTCTGGTCGCAGCGGCCGCGTTGCTCCTGCTCTCACCGGCGTGGGCGCAGTCCGTCTCCGAGCTGCGTGCGGAGGTGAACTCCGAGCCCGGGAGCGTGAGCGCTTGGGTCGCCCTCGGCAACGCCTACTACGGCCAGTCGGAGTTCGACCTGGCGAAGGAGAGCTACCTCGAGGCCATCGCCCTCGACTACACGTCCGGCGACGCCCACTACGGTCTCGGCCTTGCGGAGTTCTCGCGCGGCGACTACCAGGCCGCGCTCTTCGAGTTCACCGAGGTCACGCGCCTCTACCCCGAACGTTTCGACGGGCAGTTCAACCGCGCCGTCACTCTCGCGCGCCTGCGGCGCCCGGCCGACGCGGCCATGGCGTTCCGCGCGGCCATCGACCAAGCCGAGCCGGAAGCGAGCCTCGACGACCGCGTGCAGGCCCAGCTCGGCCTGGCGGCCCAGCTCGAGCTCAGCGAGGACTGGTCGGGCGCCGCCGCGGCCTACGCCGCCGCCCTCGAACTGCAGCCAGGCACCGCCGCGTACGTCCTCAGGCGCGGCCAGGCCTTGTACCGCGCCGGGCGCGGCCTCGAGGCGCTGCCCGAGCTGACGGCCCTCGAGGCGCAGAGCAGCGACTACCGCGTCAGCGCGCTGATCTCGGACATCTACGTCGCCCAGGGCCAGATCGACTACGCCCTATGGTCGTTGGAGCGCGCGTTGCAGAAAGCGGAACGGGCGGAGGACAAGCCGGCCCAGGCGAGCACGCTCGTCAAGCTGGGCACCTTGCAGCGCGGCCTCGGCCGCGACGAGCAGGCCCACGACTCGTTCGAGCGCGCCGCCCTCGTCTACCCGGCGTCCTGGGAAGCGCAGTACAACCTCGGCATCGCGAACCTCGAGGGCGGCCAGACCCGCGACGCTGTCCGCGCCCTCCAGGACGCGCAGCGCCTCGACGGCAGCCGCCCGGAGGTCTACCTCGCGCTCGCCACGGCCCACGACCAGCTCTCCAACAGCTCCGAGGCCCTGAGCAACGCCCGCGAGGCCATCGCCCGCCTCTCCGACCCCAAGCTCGTCCTCGACGCGCGGCTCATCGCCGGGCGGGCGCTCTACCGCCTCGGCGACTACCTCGGGGCGCAGGCCGAGTTGCAGGCCGTGCTCGAGGAGCGCCCCAACGACGCGCAGGTGCAGCTCTGGTACGGGCTCGCCGCCTACCAGCTCGCCGACTACACGCAGGCAGTGCGCAACTTCGAGCGGGCCGTGCAGCTCGACCCGAGCAGCCTCGTGGCGCGCGTCAACCTCGGCGCCGGCTACCTCGCCGCCCGCCGTTACGAGGACGCCGAGAAGGTCTACCAGCTCCTCGTCGGCCAGAACCCGAACGACAGCGAGAGCCTCTACAACCTCGGTTGGGCGCTCTACTCGCAAGACCGGCGCGGCTCCGCCCGCGACGCCTGGGTCTCGTCCTGCCAGCAGGGCTACCAGCCCGCTTGCAGTGCGATCAGCAGCTACCTGTGAGGGTGGCGTCATCGGTGTGAGGCGGGCCGTTGGCTGGGCGCGAGACGCGAGCGCCAGGGGCCCGAGGGAACTCTAGGCAGCGCCACCGCGCTGAACGCGAGGGTACAATCACGCTATGGATTGGCTTCGACGCAACTGGCCCGATCTCCTGATAGGCGTGGCCCTGGTGGCCGTCATCGCCGGCATCATCGCCACGTTGATCTCGGGAGGCTCGTTCTTCCCGATCGGCCCGGGCAACCGTAACGCGGGCGGAGCCACCACTACGCAGAGCTCCGGCACCACGCCGGGGACGACGGGCAACGCCGTGACGCCGACCACGCCGGCCGGTGCTGCGGGTCAGGCGGCGGGAACCCAGGCGGGCCAGACCGGGGCGGAAGCCGCAGCCACGGGCACAGAAGGCGCGGCGACCGCTGGCGGCGCCACCCCGGAAGCGACGCCAGAAGCCACGCCGGCGGCCGGTACCGAGACACCGGCGACCACCCAGGGTGCCACCACACCCGGGTCGACGGCTAGCCAGGGCGGCGCCCCCATCGCGGTCCTCCCGCCGGGCGGGCAGGGCACGCCCTCCACCGCCACCACGCCTGCGACGACGCCGTCCCAGGCCACGACGGCGGCTACCCAGGCTCCGGCCACTCAGGGTCCGGCCTCGACCACGGGCGCCGGTCAGTCCGCTCAGAACACCGCTCCTGCCAACACCGCCGCGACGGCGGCGGCCGGCGAGAGCTCCTACCGCGTCGCCGTGGGCGCTTTCGGTAACCCCGACAACGCCCAGCGCCTCGCCAGCACGTTCCAGGCGGCCGGCTACCCGGTGCTGCTCGGCACCCAGGGCAACCTCACGATCGTCCTCGTCGGCCCGTACGACACCGAGGCGCAAGCCCGGTCGGTGGCCGACCGGGTGAAGGCAGGCGACTTCGGCGTGACCGACGCCACCGTCTACCGTTACGAGCCCGACGCGAGCAGCACGACGACCGCGCCGGCCGCGACCACGGCGCCTGCCGCCGCGACCACTGCGCCTGCAGCTACGAGCACGACCACGCCTGCCGCCACGACTCCGACCACGGCGCCGACGCCGGCTACGACGGCCTCCGAGGCGGCCCGGTACCTCCAGGTCGGGGCCTACGGCAGCCGTGAGAGCGCCATGCCCCAGATCGAACGCCTGCAAGGGCTCGGCTTCCAGGTCACCGAGCGCACCGAGGGCACGCTCCTCAAGCTCCTCGTCGGCCCGTACGAGGGGGCCGCTCTGACCGAGGCCAAGGCGCGCCTCGACTCCGCCGGTATCGAGAGCTTCGCTCGTTGATGCAACACGACCTGCCGTCGGTGACGGTCAGCCGTCTCGTCAGCTACTTGCGGGTGCTGGCGGACATGGAGGCCGAAGGTGTCGCCTACGTCACCTCCGAGCGCCTGGGCGGCGCGTCGCAGGTCTCCGCCCACCAGGTCCGCAAGGACCTGCTCCTCACGCGCGTCACGTCGGGCACGCGGGGCCGCGGCTACACCGTCGCGATCCTCAGGCGTGAGCTGAGCAGCACGCTCGGGCTAACGCGCTCGTGGCGGGTCGCCATCGTCGGCATGGGGCGCCTCGGCCAGGCGCTCGCCGACTACCCCGACTTCAGCGGCTTCAACTTCAGCCTCATCTGCGGCTTCGACAGGGACGCGAGCAAGGTGGGCAAGACGCTCGGGACCCTCCCCGTGTACGACATGCACGAGCTCGCCGGCCGGGCGCGCGAGCAGGCGCTCGACATCGCGTTCCTCACGGTGCCCGTCGCGAGCGCCCAGGCGGCGACCGATCTGATCGTGGCGGCCGGCATCCGCGGCATCCTCAACTTCGTGCCGACGGTCCTCACCGTGCCGGAGGCCGTGCGCGTCGAGCCCGTCGACTTCCTGGCCGGCCTCAAGCGCCTCGCCTTCTACCTGCAACCCCACGCCGCGGTGGCGGGCTGAACGTAGGGAACCCCTTGTGACGTTTGGCACTAGGGCCGCGTATACTGACCCTGTGCTCGACCTCGTCTCAGGCGACCTGGAACGTTTCGAGTTGCGCCTGGCCGAGGAGCTGCGCTCGTCGGTCGCCTTCATAGAGGCGATCGGAGCCGACCTCGTGACGGCGGGCGGCAAGCGGCTGAGGCCGGCCGTCGCCTTCCTCACCGGGCGACTGCTCCGCGCCGAGCCGGAAGCGGCCATGCAGGTCGCGCTCGCCGTGGAACTGCTCCACTCCGCGTCCTTGCTCCACGACGACCTCATCGACGACGCCGACACCCGCCGCGGCAACGAGGCGGCCTTCAGGCGCTACGGCAACGTCGTGAGCGTGATGTCCGGCGACTTCATGCTCGCCCGCGTGCTGCGGCTCCTCGCCGCCAGCGGCAGCGCCGCCTTCACCGACCTCATGGCCGACACCGCCGCCGCGATCTGCGAGGCGGAGGTCCTGCAGTTCCAGGTCGCGACCCTCCAGGAGTACTCCTGGGAGGACTACGGCCGCATCATCGACGGCAAGACGGCCGTCCTGCTCGCCGCCGCCGCCAGGGGCGTCGGGCTCCTCGCCGGCCTCGACGCGCCGCGGCTCGCGGCCCTCGAGCGCTTCGGCATGGCCTACGGCCGAGCCTTCCAGCTCAGGGACGACTACCTCGACCTCCTCGGTGACGCCGCCAAGCTCGGCAAGCCCGTCGGGGGCGACCTGAGGGAAGGCAAGGCCACGCACACGGTGCTCGAGCTCCTGCTCACGCACGGCTCCGATGAAGCGCGCGCCATCCTCGCGCGCCGCGCGGCGCACGTGGGCGACGTCGAGCGCATGGCAGAGTTGGCCGTGCGGTCCGGCGCCAGCGAGGCGACGAAGCGCGAGATCGGGGCGTTGGTCGCCGATGCGCGCGCGGCCCTCGAGGCGTTCCCACCGTCGCCCGAGCGCGCCGCGCTCGCCGAGCTCGTCGGGCGCGAGGGGGCGCGAGCCAACTGAGGCGGGCGCGGCGCGGGCCAAGCCCGGGGAAGGCGGAGCAGGTCGTGCCGGCGTCGGTGGACGCTCGCGCGCTAGACTGCCAGGATATGTCAGAGCTAGATACCGACCAGGTGATGCGCTTCTTCTTGGACCATCCGGAGCGCCCCTGGCACGTTCAGGACATCCAACGGCGCTTCAAGGTCGAGGACCGCGCCGCCTTGCGCCACCTCCTCGCCGAGCTCGCCGACGGCGGTCGCCTGATACGCACGAGGCGCAGGACCTACGGCTTGCCGCAGGAGATGAACATGGTGCTCGGCCGCCTCCAGGTCGCCTCCGGCGGGTACGGTTTCGTCATCCCCGACGCGGGCGGCAAGGACCTGTACGTGCCGGCCGACCGGCTCGGGGGCGCCTGGGACACGGACCGCGTGATGGCGCGGCCGAACCCCATGAAGAGCGACGACGGCCGTCCGTCCGGCGAGATCGTCAGGATCATCGAGCGCGGCTACCAGCGCGTCGTCGGCACCCTCGAGTACGCGCGCGGCTACGCCATCTTGCGTCCGGACTCCGTCCGCCTGCAGCAGCGCGTGCTCCTCACGCCCGAGTCCGTCGGGAAGCTCGAGGGCGGCTCACGCATCGTGGCGCGGATGGTGTGGCCCGAGGAGTCGGGCGAGCGCGAGCCCTTCGGCGAGGTGGTCGAGTTCCTCGGCGCGGAGGACGACCCGGAGGTCGAGACCCGCGCCGTCATCGTCAAGTACGACCTCAAGGCCGAGTTCGACCCCGACACCATGAAGGAGGCCGCCGCCGTCCCCGAGGAGGTGACGGAGGAGATGATGGCCGGGCGGACGGACTGCCGGGACGTCACGACCGTCACGATCGACGGCGAGGACGCCAAGGACTACGACGACGCCATCAGCATCGAACGCGTCGGCACGGGCAGGGACGGGAACCTGCGCGTCGGCATCCACATCGCCGACGTCAGCTACTACGTCGCGGAAGGCACGAGCCTCGACAAGGAGGCCAAGGAGCGCGCCACCTCCGTCTACCTGCCCGGACGCGTGCTCCCCATGCTGCCGGAGGAGCTCTCCAACGGCATCTGTTCGCTCGACGAGGGCAAGGCGCGCCTCGCCCTCTCGCTGTTCGTCGAGCTGTCCAGGACCGGCGAGGTGGCGGCCTTCGAGTTCAAGGAGACGGTCATCCGCTCCGACGCGCGCCTGACGTACAAGCAGGTCCAGGAGTTCTCCGACGGCGGGCGCATGCCTGCCGGGCGGCGCAGGCTGGAGCGCGACCTCAAGGTCCTCCTGAACCTGACCCAGGAGTTGCGCAAGGCCCGCATCGGCGCCGGGGCGCTGGACTTCAACTTCACCGAGGCGCGCGTCGAGGTCGACGACCAGGGCGCACTCCACGTCACGCCGGTGCGCAGCAACTCGGCCAGGCAGCTCGTCGAGGAGCTGATGCTGCTCGCGAACCGCCTCGTCGCGGGTGAGCTGAGCCGCCGCGACGTCCCGGCGCTCTTCCGGGTGCACGAGGACCCGAGCACGGAGAAGATCCAGGGGCTGCAGAAGGCGCTCGCCAAGCTCGGCTACGTCCTCGACCTGCACCACGCCGAGCCGCAGGACCTGCAGGCCATCCTCCGCCAGGCGGCCGGCAAGCCGGAGGCGCAGCTCGTCAACACCCTCCTCCTGCGCAGCCTGAAGCAGGCGCGCTACTCGAGCGAGGACCTGGGGCACTTCGGACTGGCGTTCGAGAGCTACCTGCACTTCACCAGCCCCATCCGCCGCTACCCCGACCTGGTGGTGCACCGCGTGGTGCGCGCCCTCCTGCAGCACCGGCTCTCGCCGACGCTGAAGGAGCGGATGAAGACCGACTTCCCGGCGCTCGCCGAGCACGCGAGCGACCGCGAGCGCGTGGCGGAGGAGGCCGAGCGCGACCTCACCCGCTACTTCCACTCCCGGTGGGCGAAGGAGCACGTCGGGGAGAAGTTCACGGGCTTCGTGGTCGGGGTCACGAACTTCGGAGTGTTCGTCGAGCTCACCAACGCCGTTGAGGGGCTCATGCACGTCAGCCACCTGGTCGACGACTACTACCTCTACATCGAGGACCAGCTCATGCTCATGGGCAAGCACACGCGCAAGCGGTACCGCATGGGCGACAGGGTGGAGGTCAGGATCCTCGCGGCCAACCCGACGCAGCGCCAGATCGACCTCATCCCGGCCGACATGCCGATGCCCGACGTCGAGGCCGAGGAGAAGCAGGCCGACACGCGCCCGCCCGGCAAGCTGAAGACGCCGCAGCAAGGCGTGGCGGAAGGCGTGGTAGCCAAGGGCGGTTCTGGCAAGGGCGGTTCTGGCAAGGGTGGGGCTGCCAAGGGCGCCGCTGCCAAGGGCGGACAGGCGCGAGGCGGGGCCTCGAAGGAGGCGTCCGCCGGAACCGCGGCGGGCACGGGCGGGGGCGCCAGGAACGGGTCCGACAAGGACGCATCCGACAAGGGCGCGCCGAGCAAGGGCGGTTCGGGTAAGGGTGGCCGTGGCGGCCGCGGTCGTTCCGCCGGGAAGGGCGCCGACGGGCGCGCCGGCGAAGGGGCTGCGGCCGCGGCGAAGCCGCAGGCTAGGGCGGGAGCTCGCGCGACGGAACGCGCGGGCGCGGTCTCGGAGGTCGACCGCGCGGCGCGCGGCGCTGTCGCCGCGGACCCGGAACCGGCGGCCGCGGTGGCCGCCGAGCAGCGGAAGCCCAAGAAGCGCAAGGTGCTGCGCTTCGGCTGACCCGCGGACCCCGTCCGGAACGGCCGGGTGGACGCGTGGAGTGAGCTCCTTCACGCCGTCTGGTAGACTTCGCCAACTGACCGGGTGGCGCGCGGGACCTGCGGGTCCGAGAGGGCGGCCGCCCGGCGTCGGTTCCACTCGGAGCCCGCTCGAGCCGAACGGCTTAGGAGACACGACATGGCACAGGCATATCGCTACCCGCTCACCCGCGTCTGCCTCCGCGGTGGCACCATGACCCTGCCGCTCGCCATGCTGGAGCTCTTCCCCGGGAGCGGCCCCATCGTCGCGGTGGACGAGGAGACCGGCAAGGAGTACCCCCTCGAGCTCGTGTCGCGGCGGCAGCTCGCCGGGCTCGGGCCCCTCTACCGCGAGCACGGCCTCGACGTGAACGACGAGCTGCACGTGACACCCGTCGGCGAGGGCCGCTTCAGCTTCGAGGCCGTCAACAGGACCAGGCGGGCCGCCCAGGACGCCACCACCGCCCTCACCGCCGTCCTCGACGAGGTGGCCGAGGCGGGCGTTGCGGCCACGGAAGCCGAGCTGCACGCCCTCTACCCGAGCCTTCCGGAAGGGTTCGACCTCACCCCGTACCTCGCGGCGGACCCGCGCTTCGAGCTCCGCAACGGCCGTTGGCAGAGCGCCACGGTCGAGCTCGCGGAGGAGGAGCAACAGCCTGACCCGGCGGAGGCCCCTCTGCAGGAAGTCCCCCGCATGGGTGCGGCGGTGAGCGAGGACGTCGCCGAACTCGTCGAGGCCGCGCCGTCCGCGCCTCTGGCTCACGCGACCGGCGCCGGTCACCAGCAGCCGACCCCGCGGTTCGCGGAGGCCCCGGCCGGCTTCGTGCCCGAGGCGGCCGACGCCGCGCAGCCGGGTCTCTGGGGCGGCGACGCCCGTGCGGCGGCAGGCGGCCCTCCTCAGGCGCGCCCCGACACCCGCGTGCGCCACGTTCACGAGCGGCGGGTCCCTGAAGGCCCCGCGGAGCCGGTCGGGCCGCGCGAGGTCGACGACACGGACCTCACGGCCCTCGACCTGTCGAGGCGCCTGCGTGGCGTGCTCGAGCCGCTCGGCTTCAAGCTGACGCCCCTGGGCGGCGGCCAACTCACGATCGCGACCGACATGGGGCGCCGCAACTACCAGGTGCACGCCATGCTGCTACCCGACGGCGAGCGCCTCGACTGGGCCGCGCTCCTCTCGCGGCGCCGGTCGCTCGGCGCCCGCTACCTCGCCGTCATCGGCGACCATCGCGACCTCGTGCGCCTTACCAGCCCCGCCGAGCTGGCGCGCGCCACGCTCTGGAGCTGGGCCGCCCTCGAACGCCTGCGGGTGTTGCACGGCACCGTTCCGCTCACGCCGATCGACCTCGAGTCCCACTTCGAGCGCGACGGGCTCTTCGAGTCCGGCTTGCAGCGGTTCGAGCGCGGCGTCACCGAGCGCGTCGCCGAGCGCGGCGCCACGTCCCAGGTCCTCACGCGCCTCGCGCAGCTCAAGGCCCCGAGCGTCTTCCTGCTCGAGGAGCTGGCCACCGACGTCGGTATCGGCAGGGAGGCCGTGCTGCGCATCCTCGAGCGCCTCTCCGAGGCCCCGTTCCAGCTGGTTGCGCGCGTGGAGCAGGGCGAGTTCCTCCTGCGCCTGCCCGTTGGCAACGCTCTCAGCAGCCTGTCGTCCTACGCCGATTCGTTGCGCGAGCGCCTGCCCGTCCGGGGGCGCGAGCGCGTCATCGGCCTGGACGACGAGGACGAGGCGGGGGTCGCGCCGGAAGCCGACGAGCTGACCGGCGCGGACCTGGGCGAGGGCAGGGGCCTGCAGGCCTGAGCCGCCCCCTTCGGGGCCTCTCGCTCAGCCGAGGTCTTGCAGCGGCCTGACCGGCAGCGACCCTGCCACGCGTGCCGCCGCGGCCATGGCCTTCACGGTCCAGGCGGCTGCCTCCGCCGTGGTCACGTAAGGGACGCCGTTCTCCAACGCGCGCCGCGCCTCGGGCGTGTGCTCCACGTCGATGAGCAGGGCGTAGTCCGGCTCGGCGCCGCTCGGGAGCGACCCCTCCACGACGTCGAAGCCGAGCTCCGTGAGGACGGCCGTCTGGGCGGCGAGCCCCGTGCCGACCACGCGCACCCGCCCAGCGCGCGGTAGGGCGGCCCCGGCGCCGAGCGCTGCCCGGTAGTAGGCGAGGTAGGGGTCGTCGTCTATCCCCATGCTCTCGCCCGTCGAGCGCATCTCGGGGCCGAGGAACGGCGCGACGCCCTTGAACTTCAGGAAGGGGAGCACGACCTCCTTGACGCTGTAATGCTTGGGCCGCGGCGTGGCGGTGAAGCCCAACTCCGCGAGGCTCTTGCCCGCCGAGACGAGCGCCGCCAGCTTGGCGAGCGGCGTGCCGATCGCCTTCGAGAGGTACGGGATGGTGCGGCTGGCGCGCGGGTTGGCTTCCACCACCATGACGTCGTCGCCGCGCACGACGTACTGCACGTTGATGAGGCCGCGCACTCCGATGGCCTGGGCCAGCGCCACCGTGTGCTCCTCGACCTTGGCGAGCGCCGCTGGCGAGATGGTGAGGGGCGGGGTGATGCAGGCGCTGTCGCCGGAGTGGATGCCGGCCAGCTCGACGTGCTCCATGATGCCGGCTACCACCGTGACCGAGCCGTCGGAGAGCGCGTCGACGTCCAGCTCCTTGGCGCCGGCGATGAACTCGTCGAGCAGGATCGAGGGGTTGTCGGGCAGCTCCGCGTACACCTCGTCCAGGTAGATGGCGAGCTCGGCGGCGCTACCCACCACGCGCATGGCGCGGCCACCGAGCACGTAGCTCGGGCGCACCATCAACGGGTAGCCGATACCCTCCGCCAGCTTCACCGCCTGCTCGGGGTGCGTGGCGACGGCGCCGCGAGGCTGCGGCACGCCCAGGCGCTGGCAGAGCGCGTGGAAGGCGTCGCGGTCCTCCGCCGCGTGGATGGCGGCGGCTGGCGTGCCCCAGATGGGCGCCCCTGCCTCCGTCAGCGCCCGCGCGAGCTTGAGGGGCGTCTGGCCCCCGAGCTGGACGATGACGCCGTCGGGCCGCTCGTGGTCGACGATGTTGCTGACGTCCTCGAACGTCAGCGGCTCGAAGTAGAGGCGGTCGGCCGTGTCGTAGTCCGTCGAGACGGTCTCGGGGTTCGAGTTCACCATCACCGTCTCGAAGCCGGCGTCCTTGAGCGCCCAGACGGCGTGGACGGTGGCGTAGTCGAACTCGACGCCCTGACCGATGCGGTTGGGGCCGGAGCCGAGGATCACGACCTTCTGCCGCTCGGAAGGCGGAGCCTCGTCCTCCCACTCGTACGTGGAGTAGAGGTAGGGGGTGTAGGCCTCGAACTCCGCCGCGCACGTGTCGACGGTCTTGTAGACGGGCGCGCCGTCGTTGGCGATGCGCGCAGCCCTGATCGCGCCCGGGTCGGCGCCCGTGAGCTCGGCTACTTCGCGATCGGAGAGGCCGATGCGCTTGACCTCGCGCCACCGCTCCCAGCTCCAGGACTCGGGGGCCGGCCCAGCGCGCACTTCGCGCTCCGCTTGGGTGATCTCCTTGAGCTGGGTCAGGAACCACGGGTCGATGCCGGTGGCGGCGTGGAGCGACTGCACGGAGCGGCCGCGGCGCAGCAGCTCGAGCACGGCGGGGAGGCGGCGCGGGTTGGGGTAGAGCAGCGCCTCGAGCTCATCGTCGCCGGCGCCCGCCGTGGCGCCCCTCACGTCGAGCTCCTGGGAGCGCATGGCTTTCAGGAGCGACTCCTTGAACGTGCGCCCGATGGCCATCACCTCGCCGACCGAGCGCATCTGCGTGCCGAGCTCGGTGGGGGCGGTCGGGAACTTCTCGAAGGCGAAGCGCGGGACCTTGGTGACTACGTAGTCGATGGTCGGCTCGAAGGCCGCCTTCGTCTCCTTGGTGATGTCGTTCGGGAGCTCGTCGAGGTAGTAGCCGACGGCGAGCAGCGCCGCGATCTTGGCGATGGGGTAGCCCGTCGCCTTGCTGGCGAGGGCCGACGAGCGCGACACGCGCGGGTTCATCTCGATGACGATGGTGTCGCCGTCCACGGGGTTGACGGCGAACTGGATGTTCGAGCCGCCCGTCTCGACGCCGATCTCCCTGATGATGGCGATGGAGTAGTCGCGCAGGCGCTGGTACTCCTTGTCCGACAACGTCTGGGCCGGCGCCACCGTGATGCTGTCGCCGGTGTGCACGCCCATCGGGTCGAAGTTCTCGATGGAGCAGATGATGACGACCGTGTCGTTCTTGTCGCGCATCACCTCCAGCTCGTACTCCTTCCAGCCGAGGACGGACTGCTCGACGAGGACGCTATGGACGGGCGAGTCGTGGAGGCCCTGGTGGACGATGGCGCGGAACTGCGCCTCGTCGTACGCGATGCCGCCGCCCGTGCCGCCGAGCGTGAAGCTCGGGCGGATGATGGCCGGGTAGCCGATGGTGGCGACGAACTCGAGGCCCTCCTCCAGCGAGGTGACCATCTTGCCGGCCGGGGTCTTGATGCCGATCTTGGCCATGGCCTGCTGGAAGAGCTGGCGGTCCTCGCCCTTCTGGATGGCCGAGTAGTTGGCGCCGATGAGCTTGACGCCGTACTCCTCGAGCACGCCGAGCTCGTGGAGCCTGGCGGCGAGGTTGAGGGCCGTCTGGCCGCCGAGCGTTGGGAGGAGCGCGTCGGGGCGCTCGACCTTGATGACCTCCGTGACGAACTCCGGGGTGAGCGGCTCGATGTAGGTGCGATCGGCCACCTCGGGGTCGGTCATGATCGTCGCCGGGTTCGAGTTGACGAGCACGACCTCGAAGCCGGCCCCGCGTAACGCCTTGCATGCCTGGGTGCCCGAGTAGTCGAACTCGGCCGCCTGCCCGATTACGATGGGACCGGAGCCGAGGATCAGGATCTTGTGTATATCTTCGCGTCTAGGCATGTATTAGGGGCCTCGCAATCACCAAAGGAGGAGTGTACCACCCAGCCGGCGGCGCGGCGCATACCCCGCTCCTGCACGCGCCTAGCGCCGGTCGGCGCCCACCCATGTCCACGCTGCATGAAGTTGCGTCCGCTGCGACGCTTGACGGCATGACGCGAGGACGAGACGAGGGCGACGGGGGTGCTCGGCTCGGCAGGGCCGGCAGGGGCCTATGGAGCCGGTCGCTGCCGCAACCGAGGCTGGCCGCTGCCGGGTTCCTCGCCTCGCTGAGGGAAGGCGGGGTGGCCGACGCCGCCCGGGCGGAGCTGCTGGACGGGCGCGTGGCCGCGAAGACCGTGCGCCGCGCCGCCGAGGCCTCCCTCCTCGCGTCGGTGCGGGGGAGCTTGGAAGGCGCGCTGCGCGCCGCTGCGCGCGGCGCGGCACCGGGCGAGGTCGCGCTGGTCAGCGCGGCGCCCAGTGGCGTGGCCGGGACCGCCGCTGGGGCGGCGATCGGGACGGCGTACGCGGCACCGGTCGAGGTGATCACGCTCGCCCTGGTCCGGCTGGGGCCCGAGTCGGTGCTCCGCCCCGACCTGGCGCTGTTGGCCCGCCCCCGCAGGTGGGGTCCCGGCCCGCCGCCGAGCGACCTGATACGGGCCGGGGGTGGAGTGGAGGCCGAGGCCGTCGTGCTGGCGGTCGAGCTGGCCACCGCCGACGCCGGGGTCCGGCAGAGCGCCGAGTCGCGGTCGTCGGGGCGATCGCCGGCGCAGCGTGGCACGCAGACCGCCTGGTCGACGGAGGCGCGGCTCGCCGCCTACGCCGCAGCAGGGGTGCGTGAGGTGTGGTCGGTGGACGTGCGGCGCGGCTGGACGGAGGCGTACCGCTCGCCGTGGGGTGGCGCCTACCGCTCGCGGACGCTCTGGTACCCGGGCGAGGCGGTCCCCGTTACCGGGCTGACTGACGTGGCCGTCGAGACCCTGGGAGCCGAGCCCCCATGGGAGGGCAGCGCACTCGGCGGCTAGGGGCTCGGCTCGCGGTGGGCCGGCACGCCGCCGGGGCCGTTCCTCGGAGCGGCGCCGGTCAGGCCCCGGGCTCCGGCGCCCTCTCGAACTCGACCACGAACGCTTCGTCCCCGACGGCGATGCTGTCGCCCGCCTGGATGAGGTGCTTACGCCGCGTCTCCGTCACGCCGTTGACGCGCACGGCGCCCGACTGGATCAGCTGCTTGGCGTGGCCGCCCGTGCCGGCCACCCCGAAGAACTTGAGCACGTCGTCGAGGCGCATGGCGGGGGCCTCGTCCACGGTCAGCTGACCTCGATCGGCTCGGCGGCAGGGTAGCTGCCCAGGAACTTCACGAACGCCGCCCTGCGCATGAGATCGGTCATCGCGGCGGCCACGTGCGGCTCCTCGATGTGACCGTCGATGTCGATGTAGAAGAGGTAGCTCCACGGCTTGTCGCGCCTGGGCCGCGACTCCAGCTTGGTCATGTTGATGTCGTGCTTCGGGAACACCTCGAGGCACGTGACGAGGTCGCCCGGACGGTGGCGCGTGGCCAGCACCATGCTCGACTTGAAGCGCACGGCCCCGCCCCCGTCCGACTTGGGCCCCCTGCCCTCGCCGTAGGCGAGCACGAAGAAGCGCGTGAAGTTGAATGGGAGGTCCTCGATCTTCTCCGCCAGCACGTCCAGACCGTACTCCTGCGCGGCACGCACGCTGGCGATCGCCGCCTTGCCCTCCCCACCGTTCTGCGCCAGGAGCATCGCGGCCCCGGCCGTGTCGAAGTCGGTGACGGCCTCGAACTTGTGGCGCCGGATGAAGCCGGCGCACTGTGCCAGCGCCTGCGGATGGCTGTAGACGCGCTTGATGTCGGAGAGTTTCACGCCCGGCTTGGCGAGCAGGTTGTGGTGCACACGCACGATCCTCTCACCGACGACGTTCAGGGCCGAGTCGGTGAGGAGGTCGTAGGTCTGGTTGATGGAGCCCGCGAGGCTGTTCTCGACGGGCAGGCACGCGTAGTCGCACGTGCCGTCCGCGGCCGCCGCGAACGCTTCCTCGAAGGAGGGGAACCCGACGGCCGTGCCGCCCGGGGCGAACCCTAGGGAGGCTTCCTCGCTGAAAGCTCCCGGGACTCCTTGGTAAGCGATGCGAACGGATCCTTTTGCGCTCATGGCGAGGAGTGTAACCCTAGCCGGAGGCGCCCGGCCGCACCGTCGGCGCTCGCCCGAGGCTCAGGCGGTCGTCTCCACCTCGTGCTTCAACGTCGCCAACCGCCCCGTCAGGTCGCCGAGCTCGGCCTGCAGCTCGTGCAGCCGCTCCAGCTCGGCGCCGACGAAGCGCGTGTACGGGCTGATGGCGCCGGACAGCTTCTCCTGCGAGCGCTCGAGCTCGAGCGCGAACTGCTTGCCGATACCCTCCTCGAGGGCGGTCCTGAGCTCGTCCAGCTTGCCGCGGAGCTCGCGCTTGGAGCGGGCGCGCTGGCGCGGGAACACGAGCAGCCCGAGGCCGATGGCGGTGAGGCCGATGGCGATGCCCGTGATGTCGAAGGCCGCGCCCGTCAGGAGGGCGAGCATCGCTGCGCTCAACCCGATGCCGCCTACCTCGAAGAGCCCCGTACGGACGACGGAGGCCTGTAGCCGATCGGCTATCGCCTTGGCCTCGGCCGGCGCGTCGTACTCCTCCAGGGCGCCCTCGGCGCGCTCGCGCAGGCCCCTGAGCAGCGCCTGGCGGTCGTACTGGAAGCGTCCGCCGACCTCGCCGATCACGCGCTCCTGCTCGGCCGCGCGCTTCTCGTTGAGGAAACGCATCACGTCCTCCCAGAACTGGAGGTTGCGCTGGATGAACCAGTCGACGAGCTCGCCGAGGCGGCCGTCGATCTCGGCCTCGGCGTCCTTGATGACCTTGGCTTGGAACTCATCCTTGACGCGCTCGGTGTTCATGAGCTTGGCGAAGCGGCGCCACCTGATGGTGTCGTCGAAGAACTCCTCGCCGCGCCTGGCCACGTCCTCGAGCACGCGGGCCACCGCCCCGACGTGCAGGCCGAGGTCGCGCCGCATCTCGGACTCGAAGCGCTTGCGTTGCCTGTCGATCACCTCGAGGGTGGTGCTGTCGTCGGTCAGGAGCCCCAGGCGGTTGTCGAGCACGCCCTTGTAATGCTCGGAGGTCCGCTTGGCAACGCCGAGGGGCGTGAGCAGCTTCAGCTTGAGCCGGTCGGCACCGAGGCGCGCCCGGATGGCCGTCTCCAGCGCCGGCAGGCCGCTCGCTTCCAGCCCGGACTGGTCGCCCGACTGCCGCGCCTGGAACGCCTGGCGGGCGCTGACCCCGAACACCTCGGGGGTGGAGCCGAGCGTGTCGCGCGCATGGCGCGCCACGTACTCGAGGACGGTCTCTCTCTCGGCGTCCGAGGCGAGGATGTCCACCTTGTTGACGACCATCACGACCTTCTTGCCCCAGGACGCGATGAGCTCGAGGAACTCCCGTTCGCTCTGCGTGAAGGGCCGGTCGGCGCTCGTGACGAAGAGCACGAGGTCGGCGCGGGGCACGAACCGCTCCGTCAACGCCTGGTGGGAGGCCACGATGGCGTTCGTGCCCGGGGTGTCGACGAAGGCGACCGTGTCGAGGAGGTCGCTCGGATAGGTGCGCCGGACGACGTCGCGGCCGTCGACCGCCTCGCCGATCTCCTCGCCGTGCGTTATCACCGTGACGCGGTCGGTCGTGGGCGTCACGCCTTCCGGCATGACGCGCTCGCCGAGGAGCGCGTTCACCAAGCTCGACTTGCCGGCGTTGAACTCGCCCGCCACCACGAGCAGGAAGATGCCGTCGAGGTCGTCGGCGGCCGTGCGGACGTCGGCGACGTGACCGGGCTCGGCCTCGAGCTTGGCGAGCAGGACGAGGAGGTCCGTGATGGCGCCCCGCTCCTTGGTTATCAGGTCACGCGTCCTGGTGGGCAACTCGAGCATCGAGGCGAAGATACCACGCTGGCATCGGCGTTCCCGTCCCCCCGGGCGCTGATATTGTCTGGCATGCGAGACGTCTCCGAAGCTCTACGCGCCTTCCGCGCGGAGGCCGCCATCCTGAGCGACCTGGCCGCCGCGGCCGACCTACTGTCCTGGGACCAGGACACCTACATGCCGCCCGGCGCCGCGGCCGGCCGCGGCGAGCAGGAGGCCACGCTCCACGCCCTGCGGCACGGGCGGCTGACGGACCCCGCCTACACGGGTCTTCTCGACGAGCTCGAGGCGAGCGGCCTAGACCCCGCAGGCAGCGATCACGCCATGGTGCGCGTCGCGCGCCGCACCGCGAGCAGGGCGGGGCGGATGCCGCGGCGGCTCGTCGAGGAGTTGGCGCGCCGCACGGCGAGCGCCCGCGTCGCTTGGGCCAAGGCCCGCAGCGAGGACCGCTTCGACCTGTTCGCGCCCGAGCTGGCGGCCGTGCTGGAGCTCAAGCGTGAGGAGGCCGACGCCGTCGGTGGCGGCGGGCAACGTTACGACGCGCTCCTCGACGAGTACGAGCCCGGGGCCACGGCCGCCTCTCTCGCAGCGGTCTTCGAACCGCTGAAGGAGGAGCAGGTAGCCTTGCTCGCGGCCATCGCCGGGAGCGGCGTGCAGCTCTCCGACGAGATGTTGCGTAGGGCCTACCCGGTCGACGCGCAACGCCGGGTCTGCGAGGCCACCGCGGCCTCGTTCGGTTACGACTTCCGGCGCGGCCGGCTCGACGTCACGGCCCACCCCTTCGCGATCGGCATCGGTGCCGACGACGTGAGGATCACCACGCGTTACGACGAGCGGTTCCTCAACCCCGCCCTCTTCGGCACGATGCACGAGGCGGGCCACGCCATGTACGAGCAAGGGTTCGCGCCCGAGTTCCACCGCACCCCCCTCGCTCACGGTGCCAGCCTCGGCATCCACGAGTCGCAGTCGCGGCTCTGGGAGAACCTGATCGGGCGCTCGCTCCCGTACTGGGAAGGCGCGTTCCCCGCCCTGCGGGCGGCTTTCCCCGAGGCCCTCGGCGGCGAGGACGTGGAGAGCCTCTACGCCGCCGTCAACCGCGTCGAGAGCAGCCTCATCCGCGTCGAGGCGGACGAGGTGAGCTACAACCTGCACATCCTCGTGCGCTTCGAGCTCGAACTGGCGTTGCTGAACGGCGACCTCGCCGTCAAGGACCTGCCGGCGGCGTGGAACGACCTGTACCGCTCCTACCTCGGCATCACGCCGCCTTCCGACGCGCTCGGGTGCCTGCAGGACATCCATTGGGCCGTAGGGCTCGTCGGCTACTTCCCGACCTACGCCCTCGGCAACCTGGTGAGCGCGCAGCTCTTCGCGGCGGCCAGGGGCGCCCTGCCCGAGCTGGACGCCGACGTGCGCTCGGGCGACTTCGCGACCCTCCTCGGCTGGCTGCGCTCGAACGTGCACCGACACGGGTCGCGCTACCTGCCCGCCGAACTGATCAGGCGAGCCACCGGCTCTGAGCTCGACTCCCGCCACTACGTCGACTACCTCAAGGGCAAGTACGGCGCCCTTTACGGGCTCGCATGAATGCGCGTCAGCTGCGCACCGCGGTGAGCGCGCCCACCGCGCGCGCCTTCGCTCGCACCCGCGGCGCGCGGCCGCTCCTGGCGACGCTGCGGTCGGCCGCGCTCCCGCTGGCCCTCCTGACTGCCTTGCTGCCGGGGGTGGCGCGGGCCCAGATCGGCGAACCTCCCGCGACGATCCTGGCGGCGCTCTCCGACTACCAGCCCACGCCGACCGATGACGGGACGGGCTTCGTCACTTCCAGCGGCTTCGCGTTCGGCGTGCTCGCCTCCGAAGGGGTGGCCGTCGAGGTCAACGGGGCCGGGGCGCTGAGCGATGCGAACGTGCGCTTCCTCGGAGCGCTGGTCGGAGTCGCGAGCGGCTACGGCGACGGCATCGCCGCGCCGGTCGCCGACTTCTTCCGCACGCGCGCCTCCGAGCTGACCGGGGTCGGCGAGGTGGCCGTCGAGGTCATGGAGTACCTCATGTTCGTCGACGTCGTTGCCGGCCCCACCCCCGAGGTCAGCGTGCGCTTCGCGCCGCAGCACGTGGACGCGGACCGCTTCGGCCCGCCGGCGCACGTCCTCGGGCCCCTGGGCGCCCCGCACGTCGTGCGCCTGTTCACCGACCTGCAGTGCCCGTACTGCGCGCAGTTCGAGGCGCTGGGGATGCCCGTGGTGAGGAGCGAGCTCCTCCCGCGCGGCGACGTGCGCCTCGAGCTCTACCACTTCCCGCTCAAGAGCATCCATCCGAACGCCACCGTCGCGGCGGAGGCGAGCGAGTGCCTGGCGGCGACCACGGCCGAGCTCGTCGACTTCGCCGCCGGCGAGGACGCGTTCTGGACCTTCCAGAGCGCGCTCTTCACGCGCCAGGACGAATGGGCGGGCCGACCGGATCCGCTGCCCCTGTTCGTCACCATCGCCGAGGACGCCGGGCTCTCTGCCGACGGGCTGGCGGAGTGCGTGCGCAGCGGTCGCTACGGCGCGCTGGTGGAGGAGTCCTACCGCGTGGCCGCCCAGGACCTGCGCCTGACGGGCACCCCTACCGTCTTCGTCGACGGCCTCAAGGTCGGCGACTACCGGGACGTGGCCGATTACTTGCGCCTCATGCGGCTGAGTAGCGCCATGGCCGGCGAGGCGCAGCCTGTGCAACCGTGAGCGTTCGGCGCTTCTCATGTGCGATAGTGAGAACCGGAACGACGACGTGTGAGGAGCGTGGCGGGGCACAAGGCTTTGGTGCCGGGCTACGCGGTCACGCTCGAAGGGGAAGAAGATGACGGAAGCGAGCCAGTACCCGAGTCTGGTTTGGCACCTCAAGAACACGGAGCTGTTCGAGGACCTCACTCCGGACGAGATCGAGCAGATGGCGAAGATCACGCCCTACAAGCGCTTCGCGGCGGGCGAGATCATCTACCACATGGAAGACCCGGCGGACGCCCTCTACTTCATCCGCGACGGCATGGTGAAGATCTCCATGTACTTCCCGAACGGCAAGGAGATGATCCTGGGGCTGCTCGGCAAGTACGACATCTTCGGAGAGCTCCTCCTCCTGCAGAGCGAGAGGCGCCCGAACCAGGCCGAGGCGGTCATGGACACGACGCTCATCGTCATGCCCGAGATGGAGTTCCAGCGTCTACTGCAGCAGCAGCCGCGCATCGCCATGAAGTTCATCCAGGTCATGAGCACGCGTCTGTGGCAGGCGCAGCAGTGGCAAGCCGAGGTCGGCGCCTTCGATGCGCCGGGGCGCCTGGCCAACCTGCTCCTCAGGCTCGCCAAGGACTTCGGCACGGTCTCCGAGCGCGGGACGGTCATCGACCTGACGCTCACGCAGCAAGACCTCGCGAAGATGATCGGCGCGACGCGTGAGACCGTCAGCCACTGCCTGGCGCGGCTCCTCGAGTACGGGGCCGTGCGCCGCAGGCGCGCGCCCATCACCGTCAACACGGAGCGGTTGCAGGCGTTCCTCGACGAGGCGAGCACCTAGAGCCGCTACTGAGCTAGACCAAGCGTTGTGCGAGGGGCCGGCCTTACGGGACCGGCCCCTTCCGTCGTCCTGGTGCCGTCGTCGTGGCGCCATGGAGCACGCTTACGCTCCCGGAGCCCGGAGCGCTCGCGGCGGCGCGCTGCCGTGGCGCTCGGCTCAGGAGCCGTTGATGACGATGACGGGAACCTCGGCCGCGGCCAGGATGCGCTCGACGCGCGGTCCGAGGTAGAGCCGCTCCGAGCCTGGGCGCACGTCCGTGCCGAGCACTATCAGGTCGTACTCGAGCTGGGTCGCCACGCTGAGGATGGCGGAGACGGGGTCCGCCGCCACGCGCACCTCGGTGCTCGGTCTCACGCCGCGCGCTTCGCCGAGCTGGCGCAGGTTGTCGACGATCTGGTTGGCCGCCGCGAGTTGGCGCTTCTCGGCGGCGCCGCTGGCGTCCAGGCGGTACGGTCCGGGCTGCTGCACGGCTACGTTGAGCAGGGCTACGTGCACCGCCGTGTCCGCCGCCAGCGCGAAGGCGAGCTCGGCGGCGTGGCGGCCTGCGGCAGAGCCGTCGCTCGGCACGAGGATGCGTCGCGGCGGCCAGGAGGCTGGCTCCCCCGCGCCCTTCACGACCATGGTGGGGCAGGGCGCCATGCGCACCACCTGATCGACGACGCGGTTGAAGACGACCTCGTTCGTGCCTGCCTGCTCGGAGGCGCCGAGAACGATGAGGTCGTAATCCTTGGCCGCCTCGTCGAGGATCGCGTCGACGGTCGCTTCGGATTCGACGACCCTGCGCGTCACCTCGCCGTTGTCGAAGCCGCTCGCGAGGTCGCCGAGGAAGCCCTGAGCGGCCGCCTTCTGGCCCGGACTGGTGACGTTGAGCAACGTGACGGACAGGTCCTTGCCCAGCTTGTCGAGCACGAAGGCCTCGATGGTTCTCGGAGCAGGCCTGCTCTGGCCCGTTCGGGGACCACGCACGGGAAACAGCACGCGGTGGACGTTGGCGATCAGGCTGTCCTCCGCCAGCTCCTCCTGGCGTAGCCGGCGTGCCTCTTCCTCGTCCGGCTTCACGCGGGCGAGCACGAAGCGTAGGGCCGTCGGCGCCATGATGGACGTCGTCATCGCCATGACCACGATGATCGAGTACATGTCCTGGCCGATTATGCCCAGCTGGAGCCCGATCGCGGCCATGATGATGCCCATGGCCCCACGGGCGTTCAGTCCAGCGCCGTAGGCGAGCGCCGTCCAGTGCCCGTGGCGGCCGACCAGGCGGGCGCCCAGATAAGTGCCGGCGACCTTGCCGAGGGTAGCGATGGCGATGACGCCGAGGACCACCATGAGTAGCCTCGGTTCCAGCAGACTGCGCAGGTCCACCTTGAGACCCGCCACGGCCAGGAAGATGGGCGAGAAGATCCCTACGGACATGCCCTCGATATGGCTATGCACTTCGTCGGGCAGACGGCGCATCTGTCCGAACAGCACGCCCATGACGAACGCTCCGAGCACCGCCTCGATGTGCAGCGCCTGGCTCACCGCTGCCCATGCAAGGGTGAGCACCATCACCAGCGTGAGGAGGCGATTCGGGCTGACCACCCGGTCCTGCACGAAGGCGAGGGCCTGACGAACCAACCACCGCCCCAACGTGAACGACACCACCATGAACGCGAATACGCTGCCAACGGTGCTGAGAACAGTGCCGGTCGTCACGGCATCGCCGGTCGCCAAGCCGGCCACGAGCGATAGGAGGATCCAGCCGATGGTGTCATCGCTCATGCTGGCCGCGAGGATCGTCTGGCCGATATCCCGACGCATGAGCCTAAGGTCGATGAGCACCTTGGCGATGACCGGGATCGAGGAGATCGCCAGGGACGTGGCGACGAAGAGCGCGAAGACGAGGCGTCCTTGCCCCTGGCCTATCAGCGACTCCGGCAGCAGCTGACCGAGCGCGAAGCCAGTGGAGAACGTGACGATGATGCCACCTAACGACACGCCGACGGCAGTGCGGATGTGCCGCCTGACGAGCTGCAGGTCGGTCTCCAGCCCCGTCATGAGGAGCAGGAACATGGCCCCCAACAGGCTGACGAGCTCGAGTAGATAGCCCTGCGTCGCGTTCTGCGGCAGCATCCAGTGGCCGAACGCGGGGATCAGGCTCGAGGCGAGCGACGGTCCCAACAGGATGCCGGCGAGGAGCTCGCCGACGACCGAGGGCTGGTTGAAGCGTCGCGCCAGCTCGCCGAGGGCGCGAGCTGCGAACAGGAGCAGCGCGACCTGCACGAGCAGGTGCAAGACGTCTCCGTGTGGGGCGGCTGTGAACGGTGCCGTGGTCGTCTCCTTATCCTCCCGCGAGGTCGCGGCCTATGGCGGCCCCGACCATAACCGACGAGCGGCGTGAAGACCAGGTAGCCGTGAGAGGCGCTCGGCGGCTCGGGCGTGCTAGCGTCGCGGGGATGAGTCGGACACCGGACGGAGCGGGGAGGCGGGCGGACAGGCGCTACCTGGTGACGACCGACCATGGGGACGTCGTCGTGAGCGTCAACCCCGCTGCGGGCGGCCTCGACGCCGACCTGCTCGCCCTCGAGGCCGCCACGCCGACGACGACCGCCGGCATCGAGCTGGCGACACCCTTGCGCGCCTTCGGCGCCAAGATGCTTGACATCATCGAGATCCAGGGCATCTCGGACGTAGACGTGAGCCCTGGTCTGCGCGACATGCTCATGCGCGAGAAGGCGACCCAGGACCTCAAGCGGATCGAGAGGTTCGCGAAGGCTGCCGCCGCGCCGGACTGAACGCGGAGCGCCGACCGGAGCCGGGCCCCGCGACCGCAGGCCGGGACGAGGCCCCGCTCCGGCCTGCGACCGTTTACTCCTGCTCTTCTTCCTCGTCCTCCTCGACGACCTCGCCCAGGTCGGCGAGCATGTCCTTGTAGAGCCGCAGAGCGAAGTCGCGGATGGCGACGAGCGCCGTCTCGCCGCGCAGGTCGGCGCTCACGCGCCTCTCGGCGACGGTGATGACGCTCGCGAGGACGTCGTCGATCATGGGCCACGGACCGCTGAACGGTTCGGCGTCTTCTCGCTCGAAGGCGGCGGTCGTCGCGGGCTGGGCCGGCGTCGCGGCCGCCTTGGCGCCGCTTGCGTCGGCGGCCCCGCCCCTGGACGTCGCCGCGTCCGGACCGACGGTGGTCTGCCGGCCGCCCGCTGGAGGCCGGCCTTCCTTCTGCGCGGTCTTGGCGGCCCCCTTCGCCTGTCCCTTGGCGGCTTCCTTGGTCACGCGCGCGCCCTTGGCCACTTGCGTGCCCTTGGCCGCCTTGGCAGTGTCGGCAGCCTTCCCGCCCTTGGCGGCACGCTTGCCACCGGGGGCCGGAACTGCCTCCTCATCGTCGGCCGGCGGCCGGGCGGCGCTCGTCGCCTTGGTACTCGAGGCCTTCGCGCCGGCCTTCGTTTGCACGCCGATCGAGCCGCCTGCCGCCTCGCGCTTGTCGAGGGTGCTAAGCGCCTCTTCGGCCGCTTGCCGCTCCGCCTCGCGCTTGGAGCCGCCCTGGCCCGTGCCGAGCAGCTCGCCGTCGATCGTGACATCGCTCAGGAACGACGGCTCGTGCTCGGGTCCCGTGCGCGCCGTGTCGAACTCCGGCCGTGGCAGGCCGAGCCGTTGGGCGCGTTCGATCAGCAACCCCTTGGGGTGCGCCATGTTCACTCCATCCTTGGTTCATGCGGTCTCATCAAGGCCCGGGTCGGTGCCGACCGCGCCCTTAGCATGCAGCTGCCGGACGCCCGCCGTCGCCGGACCGCCTCCATGCCATGTACGGCGGTGAGGACGCGAGTAGCGGTGACGCCGCGTGCCCGGCAGCTGCCCGGGAAGGGTAGCACGCTTTCGGGGGTGGCGAGTCGGACCGCGCCGGGCCGGGCGCATACGCTACGATTGGGCCCATGACCCGCCTGCTGCTAAGCGACGACCATGCCATGTTCAGGCAAGGCCTTCGGAGCATCCTCGAGACGGAGGAGGACTTCCGCGTCATAGGCGAGGCCTCTACCGGCCGCGAGGCCGTCCGTTACGCCCTCGAGACCCGTCCGGACGTCGTCCTCATGGACATCCAGATGCCCGAGCTCGACGGCGTCGCCGCGACCAAGGCCATCCTCGCCGAGTGGCCCGAAGCGCGCGTGATCATCCTCACCATGTACCGCCAGGACCGCTACGTGTTCGAGGCGATCAAGGCGGGCGCTCGCGGCTACATGCTCAAGGACGCCGGCGCCACCGAGTTGGTGACGGCCATCCGCCGCGTAGCGGCCGGCGAGACGCTCCTGAACGCCGAGATGGCCGCCTCGATCCTCGACGAGTTCCGGAAGCTCGGCGACCTCCCGAGCCACCCCGAGCACAAGCTCAGCGAGCTCACCGAGCGCGAGGAGGACATCCTCAGGCTCCTCGCGCAAGGCGCCACCAACCAGGAGATCGCCACGTCGCTCAACGTCAGCGAGAAGACGGTGCGCAACCGCCTCTCCGAGATCTTCTCCAAGCTGCGTCTGAACAACCGCACGCAAGCGGCGCTCTACGCCCTGCGCGAAGGGATCGCCACGCTCCAAGACTCGCAGCAGTGACGGGCAAGCGGGCGGCGTCCATGCCGCCACACGCCGAGGTCGGCCACCGCGCCGACGGGGCCGCTGACGTCGGCGCCCGGGTCGCGGCCGACCCCGCGGCGGACGCAGCCGCCTTACGGACCCTCCTCCTCACCATCGCTCAGACCCCGGCCCCGACGGGCTCGGAAGGCGACCGGGCGGCGCTCGTCATGCGGTTATGGCGCGAGGCCGGCCTCGACGCGCGTCTGGACGCCGTAGGTAACGTCGTCGCGCACGTCCCGCCCTCTCGACCAGGCGGCCGCGCCGAGGGCCAGGGCGCCGCGCGCGTGCCGACAGTGGCGGTGGCCGCCCACCTCGACAGCGTGTTCGGTCCTGACGTGGACGTGAGCGTCATCCAGGGCCACGAGCGCTGGAGCGGCCCGGGCATCGGCGACAACGCCGCGTCGCTCGCCGTACTGACCAGGTATCTCCAGACCCGCGACCTGCCGGGGCGCTCCGACAGGCCGCACCTAGTGGTCGCCGCGACGGTCGGTGAGGAGGGCCTCGGCGACCTCCGCGGCGCCAAGCACCTGGTAGCCGAGCTCGGGCGCGGAGCCGACGCGTTCGTGGCGTTCGACGGCGGGCTCGGCTCCATCACGGACACGGCCGTCGGCTCCGCGCGCTACGAGGCGCGCTTCACGGCGCCGGGCGGCCACTCGTGGGGCGACTACGGCGCCGCCAGCGCCGTGCACGCCGCCGGCGAGGCGATCGCCGCCTTGCGGCGCGTGAGGGTGCCGACCGCGCCACGCTCGAGCCTCAACGTCGGCCAGGTGTGGGGCGGCACGAGCGTCAACGCCATCGCGGAGCGCGCGGGGTTCAACCTCGACCTGAGAAGCCTCGACGCGGCCACGCTGGCCGCCCTGGAGGCGGCGGCTCTCGCCGCCGTGCGCGCGGCGGCGAAGGCGGCCGGGGCCGGCGTCGAGCTCGTGCAGGTCGGCGCGCGCCAGGCCGGGCGCTCGGACAACGAGCGGCTCGTGGCCGCGGCCAGGGCGGCGTACGCCGAGGTCGGCGTGACGCACAAGACCTCCGCGGCCAGCACCGACGCCAACCCGGCCATGGCCGCGGGCATCCCGGCCATCGCCTTCGGCGGCTACCGCGGGGGCAACGCCCACCGCCTCGACGAATGGCTCGAGCCGGCGTCGTTGAGCGCCGGCCTGGCGGCCCTCAGCAGCTTGTTGGCGCGGCTGGCCTGAAGGCCGCGCGACGCGCGTGAACGGGTCGTCTCGCCGGTAGCGGTCCCGCGGAACCTATCGGCGGTGGCCACCTCCCGGCGCCTGGAGCCGATCGCCCGTCCCCGACCGCTCAGCGCCGCCCGCGCGAGCGCCGCGCCGCCAGCGCCAGCGCGTCGACGGCCTCGTTCTCCGCGTGGCCCGCATGGCCCTTGGTCCACGACCACCGTACGCGGTGCCGCTTCTCCAACTCGAGCAGCTCTTCCCACAGGTCGCGGTTCTTGACCGGCTGCCGCGCGGCGGTGCGCCAGCCGTTGCGTAGCCAGTTCTTGAGCCAGCCGTCCGTGAAGGCCTTCTTCAGGTACTCGCTGTCCGTCACGACGGTCACGTCCGACGCCTGCTCGAGGGCCGCGAGGGCGCGCACGGCCGCCGTCAGCTCCATGCGGTTGTTGGTGGTGTCAGGGGCGTAACCGGCTTCCGTCCGCTCCTGGCCGTCCGCGACGAGCATGTACGCCCACCCGCCGTGGCCGCTCGCCGTGTCGCACGAGCCGTCCGTGTAGGCCGTCACGTTGCGCAAGGGGGCTAGGGGCGCGGGTCGGTCGGTCGCGGCGCCGGGGGAGGCGGCGAAGAGGCTCGCCTGCGAGTCAGGGTCGTTCTTCGGGCACATGAGGCGCCACTGTAACCCGCAGCTCGAGCACCACCACGGCGGCGGCCGTCTCGCGCGCGTGCGTCAGCGACACGTGGGCGCTGAGGCCCTCGCGCTCGCATGCTTCCCGCAACGGGGGCGCCATGCGCAGCACGGGGCGGCTGCCGTCCTTCACGACCCAGACGTCGCGCCAGCCGAACGACGTCGGCCAGCACTTCTGGAAGGCCTCCTTGGCGGCGAACCGCGCCGCCAGCCCCGGCACCTTGTCCGTGCGGTCCGCCAGCGCCGCGAGCTCCTCGGGGTGGAAGACGCGCCCGACGAACCGGTCGGGGAAGCGCTCGAGCGCCCTCCGGATGCGGGAGAGCTCGACCATGTCGAGCCCGACGGCGACGATCAACCGGCGACCTCGTCGACGCCCGTGGCCGTGGCCACGAAGGCGCGCTCGGCCATGCCTAGGAAGAGCCCGTGCTCCACGACGCCGGGGGTGTCGGCCAGGCGCGCGGCCAGCGAGCGCGCGTCGAACGGGGCCTGGAAGTGGATGTCGTAGACGAGGTTGCCGTTGTCCGTCACGAACGGTTCCGTACCCGCCAGCCGCTGCCTGACCTCCCCGCCGAACTCCGTAAGCAGGCGTTCGGTGCGCAGCCGCCCGAAGCGGACGACCTCGACCGGCAGCGGCGCCTTCTCACCGAGGTGGGCGACCAGCTTGGTGGCGTCGCCGATCAGCACGAACCGCTTGGCCGCGGTAGCCACGATCTTCTCCCTGGTCAGCGCCCCGCCGAGGCCCTTGACGGCGTCAAGGCCCACCGTGAGCTCGTCCATGCCGTCTATGGCGAGGTCGACGCCCTCGGGCGGCAGGTCGACGAGGGGGATCCCGAGCCCGGCGGCTTGCGTCTCCGTCTGCCTCGAGGTCGCGACACCGCGCACGTCCGTCAGCTCCCCGCGCGCGAGGGCTCGCCCCAGCTCCTCGACGAGCCAGCGGGCGGTGCTGCCCGTGCCGAGGCCGAGGAGCATGCCGCTGTTGACGAGGGCTAGGGCGCGCAGCGCCGCCGCCCGTTTCATGGCCTCGGCACCGGTGATCGCTTCGCTCATGCTCCGGAGCATACCGTCAGGTGCCGGCGGGTCGGCGGCGCTTCGGTGCGTGGG